>JAYTSW010000252.1:0-23430 GCA_043745425.1 Sphingobacteriaceae bacterium
AAACGTGCTTTTGGTAAATTAACCGCCTTTGTTTACGGCTGGACTGTTTTTTTAGTAATACAAACGGGGGTAATTGCAGCTGTTGCTGTGGCTTTTGCAAAATTCACAGGTGTATTTATTGAGTTTTTTGATGAGAAACATGTTTTAGTAGAAATAGGTAATTTTAAAATAACAAGCGCCCAATTATTAGCTATTGCCTCCATTATCTTTTTAACTTGGTTAAATTCTAAAGGTATTAAGAACGGAAAATTAATCCAACGCGTTTTTACCTCTGCAAAACTTACGGCTTTATTTGGTTTAATTGTAGTAGGAATAATTTTAGGCTCTCAAACAGACATTTTCTCCAATAATTTTTCAGACTCCTCAGCATATAAAACCGAAGTAATTAATAATGTAGTTACCACTTCACCATTACAAGGTATTGGAATTATGACAGCACTTGGTGTTGCTATGATTGGTGCCTTATTTAGTAGTGATGCCTGGAATAATGTAACATTTATTGCCGGAGAAATTAAAGAACCGCAGCGTAATATCCCTCTAGGTTTATTTATCGGGACAGGATTAGTAACTATCATTTATATTTTAGCAAACGTCGCTTACTTAATGTTGCTTCCTGTAAAAGGCGATCCAGCTGCAGCGGATGCACTAGGAAAAGGAATTATGTTTGCGCAAAACGATAGAGTTGGAACTGCTGCTTTGTTTACTGTGTTTGGAAATACTTCGCAATACCTTATGGCAGCTTTAATTATGGTATCAACGTTTGGTTGTAATAACGGTTTAATTTTAGCGGGCTCACGTTTGTTTCAATCAATGGCGGCTAATGATTTATTTTTTAAGCAAGCAAAAGAATTAAATAGTTTTGGCGTTCCTGCAAAAGCTTTAATTATGCAAGCCATTTGGGCAAGCGTATTATGCTTAAGCGGTTCATATGGCGATTTATTAGATTACGCTACGTTTGCATCCTTAATATTTTATATTGTAACAATAACCGGACTTTTTGTTTTACGAAAAAAAGAACCAGATACTCCTCGCCCGTATAAAGCATTTGGCTATCCTATTGTACCAATACTATATATTTTATTGGCAGGATTTATTTGTATAGATTTACTTGTTTTTAAAACTTTCAATACAGGAATGGGGGTTTTAATGATTCTATTGGGTATTCCTGTGTATTATTTGTTTAATAGAAAAAAAGCAGAGTAACAATGGAGTTCATTCACCGGTTTTTAAGCGCCTGGTTCGGATTTAATAAACAACAACGCAATGGGCTTTTGGTACTCTGTACCATTATAGTATCACTTTTCTTTATCCGAATAAATATTTCCTCTTTTATAAAATCAGACCCTATTTTACTGGCTGATTTTTCAAATACAAAGTTGCCACAAACCAATTCAGGTTTATTAGTTAGTGATTCTTCTTCCGAAAATAATAACTTATTTGTTTTTAATCCGAACATTGTAACAAAAGAACAATTGGTAAAACTAGGTTTCAAAGAAAAAACTGCCAATACATTTATTAATTATAGAAACAAAGGAGCGCACTTTAATAAAAAAGAAGATGTAAAGAAAGTATATGGAGTTAGCGATGAGCTTTATTCAAAACTGGAAGCTTATATTTTAATTGAAAACGAAAATAAAAGTTATAAAACCAACTCACAGCAAGAGCCAATCATGATAGGTATCGGGACTAAAAAACAAATTAAGGTCGTTGAATTAAACACCGTCGATAGCATTGGCTTATTACCATTGCCAGGAATTGGCCCTGCTTACGCCAAACGCATTTTAAAATACAGAAGTCTACTAGGAGGATTTTATTCTGCCGAACAATTAAGAGAAGTTTACGGATTCACCGATTCCTTATTTCAAATCGTAAAAGCCTATGTAAGAGTGGACCCTTCTCTAGTTACAAAAATTGATTTGAATACAGAAGATTTTAAAAAGCTCAACGCGCATCCTTATATCAGTTACGAAGACACGAAAACTATTTTTAACTATCGACGTAAAAATGGAGCGATAACTACATTAGCACATTTGCGAATTTGCATTTCCGATGAAGAGCAGGTGAAAAAAATAATTCCCTATTTGTCTTTCTGATTTAGTTTAGCGAAAATTTCATTCACGAGATTTTGATTTACTCGGTAACCCATTTTTCCAGCTGTAGTAATATCTGAATACGCCTGTTTATAATTTTGTAATTTATAATAGGATAAACCTCTCATGTATCCAGCCTGAATAAACTCGGGATTTAACTTTAGTGTTGTATTAAAATCTCTTACAGCATCTTCAAATTTATTAATAGTGTAAAGACCTAGTCCCCTGTTATAATACCCCTGTACTAAATTCGGGTTGTTTTGTATGGCTGCAGAAAAGTCATCAATCGCAGCAGTGTAATTCTGCACACGCATATAAGCATCACCCCGATTCATATAAACAAAAATTGCATAGCTACTTTTATGAGTGACTACATAAGTAAAATCCGAAATAGCTTCATTAAATTTTTTGAGTTCCAAATTAACAATTCCACGATTATAATGTGCTTTAACATATGTGGGACGTATTTCTATTGCCTTATTTAAATCATTTAATGCTAATTCAAATTGCTTGGCATTAATTAAAAATGTAGCTCTGTCGTTATAAGGCAAAGCTGCATCTGGATTTTTTTTAATAGTATCACTCCATAAAGCGAGGCTATCATGCCAAACTTTTGTTCTGCCAATTGCAAAATACAAACAAGACAAAACGTAAATAAAAATAATTGCATAAACTACATTGGCATGCACTTTTGAAAAGCCAATGACGTGCTTTATAAAAAAAGCTATCATAAAGAAAAGTCCGAGATAAGGAAGGTAAGTATACCTATCGGCCATAATTACACTTCCTGCAGGTACAATTTGTAAAACGAGTGCAATAGTTACCAGGAAAAAACCAAATGAAAATACAATTACTTTTCTTTGAGTTTTAATTTTGTATAAAATCAAAAATAAAACGATAAGCAAAAGAGGTAATATATAATAAATAATTGGATATTTTCCATTCTCCAGCAGAGGATAATTATAATAAGCTGAAATATCAGCAAACCAAAAAAGTTTTTCAATATACATTACCAATGAATAACCGCTGAAGGCTATCCTATCGATAAAGCCTAAAGTTGTCATGTCACCCAAAGCATCGTTTGCTTTTTGTGCCTGGATAGAAATATATCCAAACACAATTGACAAAATTAAAAATGGAATTTTTTCAATTACTGTTTTAGAAGAAAATTTTCTGTTTCTAAAATAATCCAACACAAAAAATACAATAGGTAAAGTAATTGCCATTGCTTTTGATAGAAGCGCGAGAATAAAAAGCAAAAAAGTAATAGCTAAAAGTTTGTTTCTGCCTTTCTTTAAATACAAAAGATAAGTACACATGGCACCAACATAGTATATAGTGCAAAGCAAATCTTTTCTATCTGATATCCATGCAACCGATTCAACATGCATCGGATGAATAGCAAATAAAAGTGCCGTTAAAAATGCAATAAGAATATCATTCACCAATAATTTAATAAACGCAAAAACAAGCAGCGCATTGACGATATGAAACAACAAATTAAAAACATGAAAAGGTTTTGCTTCCAAACCAAACAACTTATACTCTATTCCATAACTTATTGTAGTTAACGGATGATAATGTCCGTTTGAGAATTTAGTGAACGCATTCTTTACCAAACTTTCATTTGGTCCATGTTTAATGTGAGGATTATTTGTAATATAAGCGCCATCATCCCAATCGTTCAGAAATTGATTATCGAGCGAATTATAATAAACACAAATCGTTAGCAATACAATTATTGCCAGAAGTATTTGTGTTTGATATTTTTTGAAGGTTGACAGAATAATCAAATATACAATATTCCTATATTTTTCATATTAGATTTTATTCAAAAAAAAAGGAGAGCAATTGCTCTCCTTTATATTATCATATTAATTTATTATGCAGGTTTAATTTCACTTAATACATTGTTCATATTACGAACTGCTTCAGCACTCTTAATAAAAGCTGCTTTCTCTTCGTCGTTTAAACCAAAGTCAACAATTTTTTCCCAGCCATTTTTACCAATAACAACTGGTACACCTAAACAAATATCTTTTTGCCCGTACTCACCATCTAAAGCTACACAGCAAGTGTATAATTTTTTATGGTCGTTAACAATACTGTCAACTAATGCGGCAACTGAAGCACCTGGTGCATACCAAGCTGATGTCCCTAACATTCCTGTTAAAGTAGCACCACCAACCATAGTATCAGCAGCCACTTTTTTCAATTTATCAGCATCCAAATATTTAGCTGCCGGAGTTCCATTATAAGTCGCTAAACGCGTTAAAGGAATCATAGTAGTATCACCATGTCCACCAATTACGTAACCTTGAACATCACTTGCTGGTACATTTAATGCCTGTGATAAATAACATTTAAAACGTGAGCTGTCTAAAATTCCACCCATTCCAATAATACGGTGTTTATCAATTTTACTTTCTTTTAAAGCTAAATAAGTCATTGTATCCATTGGATTACTGACGATGATCACGATTGCTTTTGGAGAATTTTTTAAAACACTTTCAGTTACTGTTTTTACAATACCTGCATTAATTCCGATTAATTCTTCACGAGTCATTCCCGGTTTACGTGGAATACCACTTGTGATTACAACAACATCGCTGTTTGCTGTTTTAGTATAATCATTTGTACTTCCGCTAATGCGTGTATTGAAACCGTTTAAGGTTGCCGTTTGCATAAGATCTAATGCTTTTCCTTCAGCAAAATTTTCTTTGATGTCTAAAATAACTACTTCGCTTGCAATTTTATTTAAAGCGATATACTCTGCACAAGATGCGCCTACATTTCCGGCACCGATAACTGAAACTTTCATGAGATTAAAATTTAATGATTAGAATTAATGTTTAAATATAGAAGATTTGAGAGACTTAATAAAAGATTTTGGTCATTTTATTTTATCTCTTCATAATCAATATATTCCCCGGCATCCGACTTTAATTCACCTTTTTTAGGTTGGGAATTTTGATGATTGGTTTGATTGGTATTTTGACTATCATCCTGAGCATTACCCATATTTTGCTGAGTCTTACGGGAGGCAGACGAAATAGTTCTGAAAGCTTCTATTATCCTCCAAATAACCCAAATTATTATGACTGTCCAAATGATATCGCGCATGGCGTTTTATTTATTCCGAAGGAATCCCTTCAGGGTAGAACAAATATCCTAAAATTTAAGATTCGTTTAACGTTAATTTTAGCCAAAAGGCGGTAAATGGAAGATTTAGTAGGTGAACGGTTATTTACTTAAATAAAGATTTCTTTCACTATAAATATTCTGGAAATACTCATCATACAAGTCATCAATAAAGTAAATAGCTTCGCCGGTTGATTTCATTTCTGGACCTAATTCTTTCTGTATTTCAGGAAACTTCTCATAACTGAATACCGGGATTTTTATAGCGTATCCTTTTTTCTTAGGCTTAAAATTGAAATCCTTTACTTTCGCTCCTAACATTACTTTGGTTGCATAATTTACATAAGGTTCATCGTATGCCTTGGCAATAAATGGAACTGTACGTGAGGCGCGTGGATTTGCTTCGATGATATAAACTATCTCATCTTTAATCGCAAATTGAATATTTAGTAAACCAACTGTTTTTAAAGCAACAGCAATTGTTTTTGTATGTTGTTCCATTTGCCTTAATACATTGTCTGATAAATCGAAAGTAGGCAGTACAGCATAACTATCACCGCTATGAATACCGGCGGGTTCAATGTGTTCCATCATTCCTATGATATAAACATCTTTACCATCACAAATGGAATCCGATTCAGCTTCAATCGCACCTTGTAAAAAATGATCTAACAGTACTTTATTATCAGGTAAATCATTTAATAATTTTACTACGTGTTGTTCAAGTTCTTCTTCATTTATTACAATTTTCATTGATTGTCCGCCTAACACATAACTTGGACGAACTAATAATGGAAATCCTAATTCTTTAGATAAAGCTAGTGCTTCTTCTGCATCATTGATAACTCCGAATTTCGGATATGGAATATTGTTGTCTTTTAATAAATTCGAGAAACTTCCTCTGTCTTCAGCTAAATCTAAAGATTTGAAATCGGTACCAATAATTTTAATACCGTAACGCTCTAATTTCTCTGCTAATTTTAAAGCGGTTTGTCCGCCTAACTGAACGATAACTCCTTCTGGTTTTTCATGAAGAATGATGTCGTAAATATGTTCCCAGAATACAGGTTCGAAATATAATTTATCGGCTGTGCTAAAATCCGTACTAACGGTCTCCGGATTGCAGTTAATCATGATGGTTTCGTAACCCATTTCTTTCGCTGCTAAAACACCGTGCACACAACTGTAATCAAATTCAATTCCTTGTCCGATACGATTCGGACCGCTTCCTAAAATCACAACTTTCTTTTTATCAGAACGAACACTTTCGTTTTCGTCCTCAAATGTTGAATAGTAATATGGCGTTTTTGCTTCGAACTCGGCAGCGCAGGTATCTACTAATTTATAAACACGTTTAATGCCTAATTCCGTTCTCTTTTTATAAACTTCGCTCTCTAAACAATCCAATAAATGCGCAACTTGTCTATCGGCATACCCTTTTTGCTTGGCTTCGTATAATAAATCTTTAGGAAGTGTATCGAGTTTATATTTTTCAATTTCATTCTCAAGCGCAATCATTTCTTCAATCTGTTGCAAGAACCACATGTCTATTCTTGTTAGCTTTTGAATTGTTTTAATAGCGATACCATGCTTCATCGCATCGTAAATCATAAACAAACGATTCCAACTCGGACGCTCTAAAGCCTGTAATAATTCTGCAGTGTTGGTGTTTTCTTTCCCATCAGCACCTAAACCGTTACGTTTAATTTCTAAACTCTGACACGCTTTTTGTAATGCTTCCTGAAAACTTCTTCCAATAGCCATTACTTCACCAACTGATTTCATTTGGAAACCTAATTCGCGATTACACCCTTTAAACTTATCGAAGTTCCAACGTGGAATTTTTACAATTACGTAATCTAATGTTGGTTCGAAATATGCTGATGTTGATTTTGTAATTTCATTAATTAATTCATCCAAATGATAGCCAATGGCTAATTTACTGGCGATTCTCGCAATAGGATAACCTGTTGCTTTACTTGCTAATGCTGACGAACGTGATACGCGCGGATTAATTTCAATCGCGATAATTTCTTCTTTTTCATCATCACTCACAGCAAACTGCACATTACAACCGCCTGCAAAATTTCCAATACTGCGCATCATTTTTATTGCCATGGTACGCATTTTTTGATACGTGCTATCGCTTAATGTCATAGCAGGCGCAACAGTAATACTATCGCCGGTATGCACTCCCATTGGATCAAAATTTTCTATCGAACAAATGATGGCAACGTTGTCGTTTTTATCACGTAACAATTCCAACTCATATTCTTTCCAACCTAAAACTGCTTTATCAATTAAAACTTCGTGAATGGGTGATGTTTGTAAACCACGATTTAATAAAGCATCAAAATTTTCTTTTTCATAAACTACCGAACCACCGCTGCCACCTAATGTAAATGATGGACGAATTACCAATGGAAAACCAAATTCCTGTGCTACTGATTTTCCTTCCAGAAAACTTTTTGCAATTTTACTTGGTGCCATGCCAACACCAATTTCATTCATGCGTATGCGAAATAAATCTCTGTCTTCAGTAACTTTAATCGCGTTAATATCCACACCAATCATTTTCACGTTGTATTTTTTCCAAATACCCATGTCGTCACACTTCAGCGCAAGATTTAATGCGGTTTGTCCGCCCATAGTTGGCAATACCGCATCAATTTTACGTTCTTCTAATATTTTAATGATTGATTTAACTTCTAGTGGCCAAAGGTAAATGTGGTCTGCAGTAACTTTATCCGTCATAATGGTAGCAGGGTTACTATTAATAAGCGACACCTCAATACCTTCTTCTCTTAAACTTTTTGCGGCTTGCGAACCTGAATAATCGAATTCGCAGGCTTGCCCAATAATAATGGGACCAGAACCTATAATTAAAACTGATTTTATGGAGTTATCTTTTGGCATATAATTTTTTATACTTTTTGGTCAAAAAAATGGCGAGGTTTCACTCGCCATCACGAGCTTAGCCTCGTGACAAATTGTGTAAAGATAGGTGGTTTGTGCCTGAACCATAAAACAAGATATTAACGAGTTATTAGCAAGAAAAAGATTGAGTTTCAAATATTTTTACCTAAATTACGTTAATAAGCTATTGAACATCAATAAATGAAAAATAAAATAGTATTCCTTATAATCTCATTTCAATTTATTTCCTTCTTTACTTTTGGTCAGGTTAATTTTCAATGGGCGAAAAGTTTTGGTGGGGCATTAGACGATTATGGTAATTCTATTGCAGCGGATGGGGCTGGTAACGTATATACTACCGGAAGTTTTAGTGGTACAGCTGACTTTGATCCTGGAAGTAGTGTATTCAATCTCACAGCAACAGGATTGAATGATATTTTCGTTAGTAAATTAGATGCGAGCGGTAATTTCGTTTGGGCATGGAAATTTGGTTCAACAAGCGGTGATGTTGGTAGCTCCATAACAGTAGATGCTTTCAATAATATTTATGTGACAGGTTGGTTTAACGAAACTGTTGATTTTGATCCTTCGCCAAGCACTTTAAATTTAACTTCCTCCGGTGGCAATGATGTATTTGTAATTAAAATTAATTCATCCGGTAATTTAGTTTGGGCAAAAAAAATGGGTGGCGCTAATAATGACGTGGGTAATTCAATTGTTGTTGATGCAGGCGGGAACGTTTTTACTACAGGTTATTTTACTGGTATTGGGGACTTTGATCCAGGTGCAGTGGTATTTAATTTAACTTCTTATGGAAGTGCTGATATTTTCGTTAGTAAATTAGATGCATCAGGTAATTTTGTTTGGGCAAAGGGTTTAGGCGGAACGAGTTTTGAATTTGGGCTTGGCGTTTATATTGACAATTCAGGAAATGTTTATAGCACAGGGTATTTTTTCGGTACGATTGATTGCGATCCCGGGCCATCAACGTATACAATTGCATGTCCAGGATCAAATGCTAATATTTTTGTTAGCAAACTCGATGCATCGGGTAATTTTGTTTGGGCGAAGAGTATGGGGGGTAGTGCTACAAACGGTGATGAAGCAAGCTCTGTTGTAGTTGATATCTCAGGTAATGTTTACACTACTGGAGTGTTTAATGGTACGGCTGATTTTGATCCGGGATCAGGAACTTACACTTTAGTTTCTGCGGGTGGTTATGATAATATATATATAAGTAAATTAGATCCATCTGGTAATTTTGCATGGGCAAAGAGTTTTGGAAGTGGCATTGGTAATACTGTTGGACGATCAATAACGCTTGATTTAATCGGCAATGTTTATACTACTGGTTATTTTGGTGGTACAATAGATTTCGATCCCGGAGTTGGAGTGTTTAATTTAACTAGCAGTGGTGACGATGTTTTTCTAAGCAAACTTGATCCAACTGGGGCTTTTATTTCTGCAGAGAATATGGGCGGAGGAAGCATTGATGTTGGTCAATCTATTTTTATCGATGCCTCAGGTAGCATTTATTTAACAGGATATTTTGAAAGCGTAGGTGGTGACTTTGATCCCGGCTCAGGTACTTCTTACCTCTCAACTGTTGGCGCAAATGATATTTTTGTTGTTAAGTTTAACACTACAGTCGGTATTGAAGAAAAGAGTAATCCTAAAAATGCAGTAAAGGTTTATCCAAATCCCGCCAACGGAAAATTCTATTTACAAATAGAAAATTTAATTGAAAATCCTGAAATGAGAATTACAAATATTTTTGGTCAGGAAATGAAATCTGAAAAAATAAATTCAAAAAAAACAGAAATAGACCTGAGCGAATTTAGCAATGGAATTTATTTTATACATTTATATCAGAATAAAAACCTGATTTCAACCCAAAAACTTATTAAACAATAATGTGAAAAAATTATTTTTCCTTTTTTGTATTTTATTTTTCCTGAACGGATTCGGACAAACTTGGACTCAATTAACCGATTTTCCAGGCCTTGAACGTGACGATGGCGTTGCTTTTGTTATTAATAATAAAGCCTATTGTGGCTCAGGATTACAAGTGGGTTTTACTTTAGCCACAGATTTTTACAGTTTTGATTTAGGAACCGAAACATGGAGCACTGTAGCTTCAATGCCTGCGGGAAAAGAACGTCAGTACGCCTGTGGATTTACAGATGGAACAAATGGTTTTGTTTTTGGTGGTGAAGCTGGCGGAACAGATTTGAATGATTTGTGGATGTATTCACCAACCTCAAATTCCTGGACAGCCAAAGCTTCAAAACCCGGAAATGGCGTAAGAGGTGCCTCTTGTTTTGTGATTGGGAATATAGCTTACATTATTGGAGGAGCATTTACAACAAATGATGCCATTAATGAAGTATGGGCTTACGATATGATTGCAAACACATGGACTCAAAAAAATAATTTATCAATTACAAATTGGAGAGGGAGCGGTGCTGCCGCCAATGGAAAAGGTTATTTATTATACGGAATGAATTCTGCTTATGCGTATAGCAGGTATTTGTATGAATACAATCCTCTTCTTGACAGTTGGACTTATAAAAGTACGTTTGCAGGACCTGGAACCGGAAAAGTTTACGCCAACATGCAAGCGATTAATAATGATTTGGTTGTTTTTGCAGGAAAAGATAGCTTGAACGTTTGTAACAATCAACTCTGGACTTATAATCTCAGCAGTAATTCCTGGCTTTCAGTAAGTACTTTAACAGCAACCTTACGAAAAGGCGGAATGGGATTTGTGAATGGAGGAACCTATTATTATACCTGCGGAATCAGTCAGGCCGATGTGCGTTTAAAAGAAACCTGGAAAACGGCTGTTTCCGTTGGCATAAAAGAAATTGAAAATAAAGAACAACTGTTTATTTATCCTAATCCAGCTTCAGATTTTATAACTATTAAATCTTCGAAATCTAATTTAAGAAATAAGGATTATAAAATTTTTGATGTGATGGGTTCGGTAGTTTTATCTGGAACTCTCGATGAAAATAATCAGATTGACATTCGTTTACTGAATTCTGGAATTTATAATTTAAATATTGATAATTCTTTTACAAAAATCGCAATTCCATAATGCTGGCTTAGGGATGTGAAGGGTTTAGTTCTTTTGCCTTTTCGGCAAAAAACCTCAGCGATAGCGGAGCCCGCAACAGCCCGACCGCTTGCGGTAAGCCCCACAAAAAAAACTTCACAACAAAATTTTGCAATTTCTTTAATTCTTGTTTTCTTTGCATCACAAATGATTATCGTTAGTTCATATAAACGAAAATGTAAGGTTCGCAAGAGCCGTTAATTAGTTCTGAAAGCTACGTGCTTTCCTTTTGTTACAAATCATTTTATTTTCTTTATCATTGAATCTTTAAATCTTAAATTTTTGAATCTATTATGCAAGTATTAAAATTCGGAGGAACCAGTGTAGGAAGTGCAGAACGTATTCAAGCTCTTCAGAAATTGGTAGTGAATAACGAACCAAAAGTAGTTGTACTTTCTGCCATGAGTGGAACGACGAACGTTTTGGTTGAGATTAGCGAAGCACTTTATAAAAAAGAAACGGCTAAAGCGAATGATCTCATTACTAAGCTGGAAGAGAAATATAAAGGAGAAATTGCCAAACTTTACAAAACTGATGAATTTAAAAAGAAAGCTTCGGATTTAATTACACACCATTTCAATTATTTACGTGCGTTTACATTGGATATGTTTACTTCCAATGAAGAAAAAGCCGTTTTAGCGCAAGGTGAATTATTAAGTACTGCCATGTTTCATTTTTATTTATCTGAACAAAACGTAAAATCAGTGTTGTTGCCTGCACTTAATTTTATGCGCATTGATGAAAATGAAGAACCCGATTTAAAATACATTGAAACGAACATCAATACAGAATTAAAAAAATATCCCGGCGAAAACTTATTTATTACTCAAGGTTACATTTGCAGAAATGAATTTGGTGAGATTGATAATTTAAAACGTGGCGGTAGCGATTACACTGCTTCAATTATTGGAGCGGCTTTATACAGTAGTGAAGTTCAGATTTGGACTGACATTGATGGGATGCACAATAACGACCCTCGCTTTGTAAATAAAACGCATCCAATAAATGAATTAAGTTTTGATGAAGCTGCCGAGTTAGCGTATTTCGGTGCGAAAATTTTACATCCAACTTGTATTTTACCTGCGCAAAAAAGAAATATTCCTGTAAGATTAAAAAACACAATGCAACCCGAAGCGCAAGGAACATTGATTGCTCATAGCACAAGTGAAATCGGATTAAAAGCGGTTGCTGCAAAAGATGGAATTATCGCAATCAATATTAAAAGCGACCGAATGTTATTAGCCCACGGTTTTTTACGTGCTGTATTTGAAATTTTTGAGCGTTACAAAACGTCTATTGACATGATTACAACTTCCGAGGTGGCGGTATCATTAACAATAGATAATCCAAAAAATTTAAAAGAAATAAAAGCAGAATTGGAAGAAATTGCCAATGTTGATATTGATGAAAATCAAACTATCATTTGCATTGTGGGAAGTGTGCCTAAAGATTCTGCGGGGTTTGGTTATAAAGTTTTAGCAGCCTTAAAAGATATTCCGTTGCGAATGGTGTCTTATGGTGGTAGTCCGAATAATATTTCTGTTTTAATTAATTCGAAATTAAAAAAGGAAGCATTGATGGCGTTGAATAAAGGATTGTTTAATTATTAATACGGCCAACATGTTTTCGAAAGATATTGTACAAAAATTTGAAAAACTGCCCACGCCGTTTTATTATTACGACATTGACTTACTCACCAAGACTTTGGAAGAAGTTAAAAAGCAATACACTAAACATAATTTTCATGTGCATTATGCTTTGAAAGCAAATTCCAATCCTAAAATTTTAAACTTAATTCGTGAATTTGGTTTGGGTGCTGATTGCGTAAGTGGTAATGAAGTTAAGCGCGCAGTTGAATGCGGTTATACCAATGATAAAATTGTTTTTGCAGGTGTTGGAAAAAGTGATGACGAAATAAATTATGCCTTAGATAAAAATATTTTATGTTTTAATGTAGAGAGTTTGCAAGAACTAGAAGTAATGAACGAACTTGCTGGCAAGAAAAATAAAATTGCTTCAATCGCTTTGCGTATTAATCCGAATGTAGATGCTTACACGCATAAATATATTACAACAGGTTTAGAAGAAAATAAATTCGGAATTAATCCTTACGAATTCGATGCTGTAATTGAATCATTAAAAAAACTTCGCAACTTAAAATTAATTGGTTTGCATTTTCACATTGGTTCTCAGATTACAGATTTAACACCATTTAAAAAATTATGTCAACGTGTAAATGAAATTAACCAATGGTTTTTGCATAAAGGTTTTGATTTAAAAATTATAAATGTTGGCGGTGGATTAGGTATTAATTACAAAGAGCCTGATAAAGAAAATATTGTGGGCTTCGAAACATTCTTTAATGTATTTAAAGAATTTTTAGAAGTTCGTTCTAATCAGGAAGTTCATTTTGAATTAGGTCGCGCTATTGTTGCGCAATGTGGCTCTTTAATATCACGCGTACTTTATATTAAGAAGGCTATTAATACCAATTTCGCTATTTTGGATGCGGGTATGACTGAATTAATACGCCCTGCTTTATACCAGGCCTATCACAAAATTGAGAACCTTAGTTCGTCGGAAAAGCCCTTAAAATATGACGTGGTGGGCCCTATTTGTGAGAGTTCAGATTGTTTCGGAAAAGCGATGGAATTACCTGAAACTTTTAGAGGTAACATATTGACAATCAGAAGTGCTGGGGCTTATGGAGAGGTAATGGCCTCGGGGTACAATTTAAGGGATAAAACCCGTCAAATATACTCGGATGAGTTATAATTGGTCGATTTGCCAAAATATGCTCCTTCAATTTTTGCAACTTTAGCTTATTGTCGTATATTTGCGTCCCCATAATTTTGGGTTGAAACAATGAAGTAGAAAAAAATTCACTTCATTATAAAAATTAAAGAATTTAGAATATGTCACGTATTTGTCAAATAACAGGAAAAAAGGCGATGGGCGGTAATAAAGTATCGCACTCTAATGCTAAGTCTCGCCGGCAGTTTAAAGTGAACTTAAAACGTAAACGTTTTTTTGTTCCTGAAACAAATGAGTGGGTTACACTTCGTGTATCTACTTCAGCATTAAAATTTATTAACAAAAAAGGAATTTTTGCCTGTATGAAGGATGCGAAAGCTGCCGGAATACTAGTTGCATAATTTTATAAAAACCAGAAGCAATGGCACGTAGTAAAAGTAGAATACAGGTTATTTTAGAATGTACTGAGCATAAAGAAAGCGGTAAGCCGGGAACATCTCGTTACATTACAACTAAAAACAAAAAGAACACACCTGATCGTATCGAATTGAAAAAATACAATTCAGTATTGAAAAAAATGACTGTTCACAAAGAAATAAAATAAATTATGGATGTTGAATGCTAAATTTTGAATTAGCTCATTCAACATTCAACATTCAACATTTAAAATTAAAAAAAATGGCAAAGAAGGTAGTTGCAACACTAAAAAGCGGAAAAGGTAAAGATTTTACCAAAATAATTAAGATGATTAAGTCTCCTAAAACAGGTGCTTATGCTTTCCGTGAAGAAATCGTTCATAACGATCATATCGCAGATTTTTTAAAATCTAAATAATATTAAAACAAATTCATTTAAAATTTCTTTCTCACAAACAGGGAAAGAAATTTTTATTTTAAGACCGTTCTAAATGGGATTTTTCTCCAAATTATTCAGTAAAGAAAACAAAGAGAGCTTAGACCAAGGTTTATCAAAAACCAAGGAAAGTTTTTTTGGTAAGTTAGCAAAAGCCGTTGTCGGAAAAAGCACTGTTGATGCTGATGTACTCGATAATTTAGAAGAAATTTTAATCAGCGGTGATGTAGGTGTTAACACAACAATAAAAATTATTAAGCGCATTGAAGATCGTGTTGCCAAAGATAAATATGTTTCTACTTCCGAATTAAATTCCGTTTTGCGAGATGAAATTTCTTTGCTTTTAAAAGAAAATAATTCCGTTGATAATACAATTGATTTCTCTGCCCCACTTCCTAAAAAGCCTTACGTAATAATGGTAGTTGGCGTTAATGGTGTTGGTAAAACAACAACCATTGGCAAATTAGCTTACCAATTTAAACAAGGCGGGAAAAATGTTTTACTAGGAGCAGCTGATACGTTTAGAGCAGCGGCTGTTGATCAACTAATTATCTGGAGCGAACGCGCTGGTGTTCCCATTATATCGCAAGGTATGGGAGCAGATCCTGCAAGTGTAGCGTTTGATACATTGAGCAGTGCAAAAACAAAAGATATTGATGTTGTAATTATTGATACAGCCGGACGTTTACATAACAAGGTTAATTTAATGAATGAGTTAACTAAAATTAAAAACGTGATGAAAAAAGTGGTGCCTGATGCGCCGCATGAAGTCCTTTTAGTTTTAGATGGCAGCACCGGACAAAACGCGATTGAGCAATGCAAACAATTTACCGCTGCTACTGATGTTACAGCACTCGCCGTTACAAAATTAGATGGCACGGCTAAAGGTGGCGTTGTAATTGGTATTAGTGACGAGTTCAAAATCCCTGTTAAATATATTGGTGTTGGTGAAAAAATGACCGACCTCCAATTATTTAATGCACCCGAATTTGTGGATAGTCTTTTTAACAAGGCTTAGGTTTTCCGATTTTTTTTCTTAATATCGTAGTAACATTAATATTAAGGTCATGAAAAATCTTCTTTTTATTCTTTTCAGTTTTGTAGGCTTATCAGTAATTGCACAGGACGCACCCGTATTCGACGATTTAATAATTGAATCAGATTCAACTACTAAAGTTTTTAAACCTACAGGAAAGAATTTTATTATTGTAAAATCGAAACGCGGCACTGATGGGGTTCCAAAAACATCGAGTGCCGATTCGATTAAAAGTATGAACATCTCGGATATTGTTCTCGTTTTTAGTGAAACTGAAGCTGGCGCCATTGGCAGTCGTTTAGTTGCTAATCGTGAACGTTGGGAAAATTTAATTAAGACTTATCCTGAATTTTTTAAAGAGAATCCAAATTTATTAAACACTTGTCAATGCAATACTGCGGGCGATGCTGAAGCATTTAAAAAAACACAGGGATTTTATATTTTCATTGGTGGTAAAGAAGAAGCTAAGGCTCCAGAACCAAAAGTGGTTACTAAAAAAGAAGAAAAAGTAAAAGAAGAAAAAAAAGTAGTTAAGGAAGAAAAGCCTAAAAAAGAAGAAAAAATAAAGGAAGAAAAGCCTAAAAAAGAGAAAGAAGTAAAAGAAGAGAAAGTTGCTAAAGAGGAAAAGGTTAAAGAAGAAAAACCTAAGAAAGAAAAAAAGGTTAAGGAAGAAAAAGTAAAGGAAGAAAAAGTAAAGGAAGAGAAAGTTGCTAAAGAAGAGCCTATAGTTGTTGAAGAACCTGTTAAAGAAGTTAAAGTTAAGAAACAAGGTTATGCTGCGCCTAAAAAAGCAAAAGATGCAAAAGTGTGCCGCCCGCCATGTTATGATGGTGGCGATGAAGGTTTAAATAATTTCTTGAAAGAAACTATTGTCGTAAGCAAAAAACAAAAACGTCACAGCGGCGACCTTGAAGCAACAGTTACTTTAATGTTGAATTTTGATGGGGCAATTAAGAAGACGATGATCATATGCGCGGATGAAGAATTTAAAAAACAAGTTGAAGACGCTATAAAAATGATGGATTTATGGAACCCTGCCGTTAAAGGTGGCGTTACTATTAAATCACAAGTAAAATTGGTTTTAAGATATGATAACTCTACCAAATCAATAAAGCCATTTGAAACTGTAATTATTCCACGTCCGGCACCAAAATGCACTGAGTGTTTATCGGATAGTCAAGTGTTTCCTGAGTAATTATTTTTCTTTTCGCTTAACTATAAGCACCATTTCTTTATCAAGTAGCAGATACCCGAATTCATAACAATACACATAAGTGTGATTGTTCTTGGTTAAAATCTGATTGGTATAATACTTGAAATTAAAACCTTTATCAATTAACTTTTGTTTTGATATGGTAGTCGTTTCACCCTTCAGGTTTTCTTCGAGGATACGACGATTTTTGCGTAAAATATTATTGACGTTACGAACGTAATTTGTAGTATCGCTGTTTAGTTTATTATTATAGGAATTACGACAAATGTCGTTACAGAATTTTTTATCTGAACGACCTTTAATAGTTTCACCACAGTCTAAACAAACTTTTTTTTCCATTTTAGTTTTTCAACAAAGAGGTCGTAGAGATGTATAAATTAAATAGAGGCTATCGCTTAACGTATTGTTGCTCGTAATACTTTTGGTAATCGCCAGATGTTACGTTTTTCAACCACTCTTCGTTATTCAAATACCAATCCACAGTTTTATCTAAACCTTCTTCAAATTGCAATGAAGGTTTCCAACCTAAATCTTTTTGGAGCTTTGTAGAATCTATAGCGTAACGTAAATCATGACCAGCACGGTCTTTCACAAATGTGATTAATTTTTCGTTAGTGCCTTCTACCCTACCCAATTTCTTATCCATTATTTTACAAAGCAAACGAATTACGGCAATGTTAGTCCACTCATTATGACCACCAATATTATAAGTACTTCCAGATTTCGCTTTATGAAAAATAGTATCTATGGCACGTGCGTGATCAATCACATATAACCAATCACGTATATTTTCGCCCTTACCATAAATTGGTAATGGTTTATTGTTTTTAATATTACTGATGCAAAGTGGAATTAATTTTTCAGGAAAATGATTTGGTCCGTAATTGTTGGAACAATTCGAAATCAATGCAGGCATTCCATAAGTATCATGATATGCACGCACAAAATGATCAGAACTTGCTTTTGATGCAGAGTATGGTGAGTGCGGATCATAAGCTGTAGTTTCTAAAAACATACCAGTTTCACCAAGCGAACCGTAAACCTCATCGGTACTTACGTGATAAAATAATTTAAAAGCAGAATTATCTTCCTTATAAATTGTTTTGGCAGCGTTTAATAAATTCACAGTTCCAATAACATTTGTATAAACAAACTCTAATGGATTGGTGATACTTCTGTCGACATGACTTTCTGCTGCCAAATGAATAACGGCATTAAATTTATGTTCAGAAAATAATTTATTTATGAAATCAGCATCAACAATGTCACCTTTTACAAATTTGTAATTTGGTTTATTTTCAATGTCTTTTAAGTTGGCCAGATTACCAGCGTAAGTTAATTTGTCTAAATTATAAATAGTATAATTTGGATAATTGTTAACGAATAACCTCACTACATGTGAGCCAATAAATCCTGCACCGCCTGTAATTAATATTTTCATTTTTACAAACTCCAGTAAGTGAATTTTTTAATCTTGCCTTTGTACATTCCCTTAACATCAACAACAATTCCTTTATTACTTAAAATGGTAGAGAAAAATTTATCGTCGTAGTTTTTATATTCTTTGTGATTTACAGCAACAATTACGCCGTCGTAGCCTTTGCCTAATTTATTTAAGCCAAAACCGTATTCGTGCTTCATCTCGTCGCTATCCGCATGTGGGTCAACAATCTCAACTTTTACACCGAATGATTTTAATTCTTTTACAATATCTGCTACTTTGCTATTACGGGTATCACTAACGTCTTCTTTAAATGTTGCTCCCATTACCAACACTTTCGATTTCGAAATGTTTTTTCCTGCAGCAATAATTCGCTTTACACAAGTTTTTGCAACATAAAAGCCCATGCTATCGTTTACATAACGACCACTATTAATTACACGTGCGTGATAACCTAATTCTTCAGCTTTGTATGTTAAATAATATGGGTCAACGCCAATACAATGTCCGCCAACTAAACCAGGAGAGAATTTTAAGAAATTCCATTTTGTACCTGCTGCTTCTAAAACTTCGTATGTGTTAATTCCTATTCTGGAAAAAATAATTGATAACTCATTCATCAATGCAATGTTTACATCTCGTTGGGTATTTTCTATAATTTTTGCTGCTTCAGCAACTTTAATACTGGATGCCTTGTGCGTGCCAGGTTCAACAATAATTTCATAAACTTTAGAAATATTTTCTAAACTTTCCTTATCACAGCCCGCAACAATTTTTAAAATTTTTGTAATGGTGTGTTCTTTATCTCCCGGATTAATACGTTCTGGTGAATAACCTACTTTAAAATCTTTAATAAATTTTAAACCCGATTCGCGTTCTAATACAGGAATACAATCCTCTTCTGTACATCCTGGATATACAGTAGATTCATAAACAACATAATCACCTTTTTTTAATACTTTACCAACTGTAGTTGAAGAAGCCACTAAAGGTTTTAAGTTCGGCAAATTATGTTCATCAATTGGTGTTGGAACAGCAATAATAAAAAAGTTAGCCCGTTTTAAATCTTCTATTTTGTGTGTGAATTGGATATCGGATTTTTCAAATTCTTTTTTGCCTAATTCGCCACTCGGGTCAATTCCTTTTTTCATCATATTAACGCGTTTCTCGTTAATATCGAAACCAATCACTTTTGCCTTTTTTGCAAAAGCTAATGCGATAGGAAGTCCAACATACCCTAAGCCAATAACAGCTATTCTTGCTTCTTTTTTAATAATTTTTTCGTAGATACCCATAATTTTATTTTGAAGATAATTTTTTAATTACTGCGCTTGGTCTCAAAGCATAAATTTGCTCAATAATATCAACCACTTTTAATCCCTCAAGAGCATTTGTTGTTATTTTATTTTTTCCTGTTAATGTGTCTATCACATTTTCGATTACAAAATTATGATTGTTCGCTGAACCTTTATAAGCACCATAATCATTAGCAGGATTTGTTGGTGCTAAATTTGGCATTGTATAATCTTTTATATTGCACACTTCAATCTGATCCATGTATTGTCCGCCCACTTTCACACTTCCTTTGCTTCCCACAATAGTTAAAGATGATTCTAAATTTTTATCCCACACTGCAGTACTGTAATTTATACAGCCCATTCCGCCATTCACAAAATCGAAACTTACAAAGCCGCTGTCTTCAAATGCTGTTGATGTTTTATGATTAAAATCTGCGAATTTTGCCTGTATGTTTTTTATATCTCCAAACAACCAATACATAATATCTATCCAATGCGAAAACTGAGTAAATAATGTTCCGCCATCTAAATCTTCGGTTCCTTTCCAGTTTCCTGCTTTGTAATAACGCTCATCGCGGTTCCAGTAACAATTTAATTGCACCATGTAAACCTCACCAATAATTTTATTCTCAACTACTTCTTTTAACCAAACACTTGGTGGTGAATAGCGATTTTGCATCACGCAAAAAACAGTCTTATGATGGTGCAATGCGGTAAAAATTAATTTTTCGCAATCAGCTTTCGTTAAGGCCATTGGTTTTTCAACTACAACGTTTTTATCAGCTTCCAAGGCTTTAAGAGCGTGCTCTGCATGCAGGCCGTTAGGTGTACAAATATTAATCACTTCCACTTCAGGATGCGCTTTTAATAAATCGTCGATGTTCGAATAAAATTTTTCGCGTAACTCACTTAAGCCAATTTTGTCTTTTGGCATAATATCACACACTGCAATTAATTCACAATCGGGATTCCGCCTAAGCATTTCGGCATGACGTTTACCAATGTGACCTTGACCAACTACAGCAAATTTTATTTTCGACATAACTAAGAAATTCTTGAAACTAAATTATTTTGCAATTTATATTTTTGACCGCTTTCTGCACAAGTAGCATTGCCATCTTTATCAAATTCCAAACGGTGACCATACTCGCTCATCCATCCCATTTGCCGCGCCGGATTACCAACCACTAGAGCATAAGCCAGAACTGTTTTTGTAACAACAGCGCCTGCACCTATAAATGCAAAAGCACCGATATCATGACCGCAAACAATAGTAGAATTAGCGCCAATTGACGCGCCTTTACCAACATGTGTTTTTGCGTATTCTGATTTACGGTTTACGGCGCTGCGTGGATTAATTACGTTGGTAAAAACCATCGAGGGGCCTAAAAAAACGTCATCATCACAAGTAACACCAGTATATATAGAAACGTTATTTTGAATTTTTACATTTTTTCCTAAAATTACTTCAGGAGAAATAACTACGTTTTGTCCAATATTACACCCATCACCTAAAATACATTTCGGCATAATGTGAGAAAAATGCCATATTTTAACGCCTTTTCCAATAGTACAACCTTCGTCTATGATAGCCGTAGGATGCGCAAAATATTCTTTATCAATACTCATAAAAAAAGAGAGCAAACATAAGAAAACCTTTAAAAACCAGCAAATTAAACATTGTAAAAATGGATTTTGAAAAGGTCTTTTTTGAAATAAAAATAATTAAGGTCGTTTTTTGAATAAATTTATTTTTTTGAAAGATAATAAGCGGTTTTTGCCTCCCTTCTTTTTTGACCAAAAGCTATCAAAAAACCCGAATTATTTTAAGAAATTGTTATGTGTTTGGTTTTTAGGCAGTTCGTTTTAGAGCATTTTTCAATGAATTTAACGCTCGTTTTTAACGTTTTTATACTCCAAAAAATCAATCATTGTTTTTGCTTGATTTTCAGGCAGTTTTGATGATACTTTTAGCTTATTTCTAATTAAAATTAACGGAAACAAACCAAATTAAATTTCTTGTTTTTGGTCAAATTCAACCACTAATAAAGAAAACCCTACCACTTTTAAAATGTTATGGTTCCTATGTCTCTTTTGTATCCATTTATTTTTATATTTACAGAAATTTAATCGATTTGTTAAAATATACTAAATAACAATTTATACGTTTAAGAATATGATTTCAAACATTACAAAACAAGTTAAAAGCGCCTTATTAATTGGAGCTTTATTGATGGGAAGTAGCGCATTCGCTCAATTAGGTTTATCATGGGGCGAAATGGGACCAAATGATGTTGCTGGACGATGTCGTTCTATTATTGTAGATAAAACTGACGCAACCGGTAATAGACTATTTGCTGCAGGTGTTAGCGGTGGGGTTTTCAGATCGTCTAATGCAGGCGCAAATTGGACTCCCGTTAACGATCAAGGACAGTCTCTTAATGTGAGCTGTATGGGTCAAGATGCTACTGGAAATATATATTTCGGAACTGGAGAGACGTTCGGTCGTGGTGGTGATGGAGCAGGCTCATCCGGATTTAAAGGTACTGGGCTTTATAAAATTAACGCTTCAAGCTCTACCATTGTGCAATTAAAAGATTCTACTTTTTTTGGTGATGTAAATGAAGTTGCTGTTGATAATTCAAATGTCATTTATGTTGCATCACAAAAAGGATTTTTCACTTCTATAGATGGTGGGACTACGTTTACTGAAGAAGCTATTTCAATTACTTCTGGTTTAGCTGCTATGGACGTAAAGGTTGCTAAAAATGGAGATATTTATTATTCCGCAGGTGTAAAATCATTTTCAACTTCTCAGGTTTATTACGCGGCATCAGGTTCTTCAACCTATGCTAATATTACACCAACAGTAATTACAAACAGAGGTCGTATCGAAATTTCAACTTCGCCTGTAGACCCGAACTATGTTTATCTTTCAATTGCTAAAATGAAAACTATAACTACCACAACTAACGGTGGTTTGTCCGCAGTTCTTGTTTCAGATAATAAAGGAACAACTTGGTCAACGATAACAATCGGAACCACACAATTCGACCCACTTTCATTTGGAACAACAGGCAATGGAGATTATGCAAATACTATTGCAGCAGATCCGGTTAAAAAAGATGCATGTTATTTAGGCGGTGATGTTCTTTTTTATTGGACGCAAATTGCAAGTAATCCGTTAGGTCAAGGTGTTTGGTCTCAAATCGGGATTAATGTTAACATTCCGTTTGCTATTTATATTCACTCAAACATTCACGATTTAAAATTTAACAGTGGTAATGGTTCTATGTACATTGCTACTGATGGCGGTATTTTTAAATCTGTTTCAAATAACACGGGTTTTCTTCAATATAACAAAGGATTTAACATCACTCAATTTAATTCGGTAGCAGTTCCAAATTATCCAAGAGTAACTGTTACGTCTAATACACTAGCTCCTTATGCAGGTATTGCAGGTGGTTCTATCGGAAACAGTTTAGTTTATTTACCAGGGAATTTAAATAATGATCCTATGACCTCAAATTCATTTGGGTCTACCAATACTTATCAGACGGATTTTTCTAAA
>JAYTSW010000253.1:0-1695 GCA_043745425.1 Sphingobacteriaceae bacterium
CCCCCAATAATTAGTATTACAAGTACGATGTCAATACTATCTACAATACCTTTTATAGGTGCTTGCAAAATGGCTACGAGGCCCTGTGGTTTTTTCTCACCTTGTTGGTAAGTATTGGGAATTGATATCGGTTTAAGAATATCTCCCTTCATAAATTTTTCTAGCGATATTCTGATAGAAAGACTGTCCAATGTTTTTTGTGTAAGAGGAAAAGATGTTGAGCCATTTTTTGAAGTAATGAGAAAAGACTTGTTATGATCATTTGTCAATTTGCTGTATTGTCCTGCAGGTAAAATCCATGTACTGATGGCAGCCAGTATAATGACAATCATCATAAGCGTAGTAGCAGTAGGCAGATTAAATTTACTTCTCATTCGTTTTTATTGTGATTAACTAAAATTAGTGGGTGCTGTACAATATTGTTTTTTAGGACGGGTTTTTTAAATTGCATTATTTAGTTAACAACAAGCTAAAAGGTTATAGAATTGTTTTTGGTTAATAACTTCTTGCACCGTTTGATTGAAATTAAATTAAATTTTTTAAACCGAAAGATTAGTAAAGGAAAGAAGGAGCATTGATTTTATTCGGCCTTGAGTTTCGATTATACTCTTTATTAAATTCTGGTTTTAGTAACATTTTAATTCTTCGATCTCCTCAACTTAATTGTAAATTTATGTAGTTCCTAATTAATATCAACTACATGAATAATTTCGATTCGAAGCTGCATTAATTTGTAAAATAGAATTTATTTCTTCAAAATTTTATCAGCAATTTTCTTAGCGTCGCTACAATATTTATCGTCACCTTCTAATTTCCATTCACCTGTTTTTTCAATATAATACTTAACCGTTTTCTCTACAACTGCAAAATAACCGCCGTACGATTTTAACATGCTTTGGACCTCGTCATTATATTCGCTCTTGCTTAATTCATTATCCATCACTAAATCCCACAGTCTATTTATACGTTTAGATTTTTCTTTGTAAGCAGGATCTTTTGTTTTATAGGCCATTAAAAAAAGCGAAAGAGCTTTCGCTTCAGGGGATGGTTTTTCTATAGTTTTTTTCATACTCTTTTAGGTTTGACAAAATCAGTTGCTAAATGTAATTTAATATTGTCAATTGATGGTTGGTTTATTAATTTTTTCGAAGAAAGTTTAGTGTAGAGTCTTGCTGCCGAGCAAGCCTCACTTTTGAATCAATGATCAAACTTTCTAATTTTTTGCAAGCTGACATTATGTTTGCACTAATCATTAGATAGTTGTAATTGTTCACAAGAGTGTTAACGTAGTTCTTTTCGCTTTAGTTAGCGATAAAAATTTGTTCACTTGTTCGCGGGTTCGTTTCGTTTATTCTCAAGAAAAACTCTGTATAAAATATAGAGACAAGCAGAAGATATTATAATTATTCCAAACTGATTATGATATGCTGGATGGTCAGGTGGTTTTACTTTGCCAAAAAAAGTCTTTATAATGAAGCAACTGATATTGAATAAATGAAGAATAATTAAAAAATAAAGAAGTTTATTTAGATGTTTACAAGTCCAAAGAATGAATGGAACAATGACGATAAATGTAAAAGTAATAACACCATGTATTGTCCCACCAACATTTATAGGGCCATCTATATTAATTGACTCGCCATGGCTTTTGAAACGAAGAATGACAAATAATAAATGGATTAAGTGATTTAAAGT
>JAYTSW010000254.1:0-1689 GCA_043745425.1 Sphingobacteriaceae bacterium
ACAGTTGCCGGTAAAGAAGTTGATATAACTTCATTTGGCTACGGCGTAATGCAGTTGATACCGGTTTTATTAAAACTTGCTTTGTACGGTGGTAGAAGCGTCTTAATTATAGAAGAACCTGAAAGTAATTTACATCCAGCCTTTCAATCTAAATTGGCAGATATATTTTATGAGGCGAAAGAACTGTATGGCAACTCTTTAATAATAGAAACACATAGCGAATATCTGGTTCGTAAGCTTCAATATTTAACGGCGTCAAATAAAAGTAAATTAACACCTGCGGATACGGTAATTTATTATTTTTATCCGCCTAATGAAATACCGCCCAATGAGCTACAAGTAAAAAAAATACAAATTCTTAGCGATGGACAAATGTCAGGTGATTTTGGATCAGGTTTTTTTGATGAAGCTGATAATATAGCTCTGGATTTATTTTTGATAAAGCAATCTCAAAAAAATTAAAACATGGAATGTTACGTATCTCAGAATTATTTTCCAAAATTAGAAGAGTTATTAATTTCTGCTACACAGGATATTCTTTCCGGCAAAGCATCAAATTTAAATGTAATATTTCAATTATTGTCAGCCTTAACCTTAAATATTGACATTAAAGATCTTGATATAAAAAAATACGCAAAGTCATTGGTAGGTAATAAAGAGTACAATTCTTTTAAGGATAGAATTATAAGCAACGCTATTAAAAATCACAGATTAAAAACTTGTAACTTTGAAAATTGGGAGTCTAAAATAAATAATCTAAGTGCTTTTTATTTTATGAATAGCGAGCAAACAGAAGGATTTTCAAAAACGAATGGTGTTGTGTGTAAAGGTAATGAATACAACGGCGAATCTTTTTATGAGGATTGTACAGTTGCAAATTTGCCAATAAAAGGAGATTGGGCGCCAATTATAAATTCTATTCCCCCGGTAAATGCCATGTTGATTATCGATCGCTATATATTTGGAAATCCTTTTTTAATTAAACTTGAAAGTCTGCACGATTTTATTAAAGTATACAAGAATAATTTAGAGATTCCATTCCACTTGTCGATTTTATTTTCGAGAAATATCGATAAAAAACGAAATATAATTACACCAAGTCCGGGTGAAATTCAAAATGCCTTTGATAATTTATCACAAATTAATAATCTGGAAATTAGGTTTTATGACAGTAAAATACCCATTCCTATAGACGATAGGTTGATTTACACTAATTATACTTCAGGAAATATTGGTCACCCATGGGTTAAAAAAGAAACAAGGTTTACACAAGATTTTTTGGGAGGTGAAATTAGTTCAGAGAAAATTCGCCGAAACTATGAAATTTACAGAGAAGAGCTATTGAGATGGAATTCCTTTCTAAATAAAGCTAATCATGAAATATGGGAAACATCAAAATTCAACAACAGATTGTTTCAGCCATTCCTAGAAAAAGAATGATACCTGAATTGGTTTCAGTTTACATTCCAATGACTTAGGTCAACTTCTTTAAACCTATGAGGTCCTAACACATATGATTTGAGTTTTATAAAGTCATCTTTTTGTTATTAATATTAACCCATCAGTTTAAAGTTTCTTTTGAAAGCCTAAGCTAATCCTAACTATACACAAATGAATAACGATTTTCCATACGGACACGGATTTTTTATTCTCTTTGCCATAGTACAATTCGTAAGATGGTTAAAGGGA
>JAYTSW010000255.1:0-1688 GCA_043745425.1 Sphingobacteriaceae bacterium
CTAAAGCTGGTGCTATTTTCCAAGCAGCCATTAATAAAGGAAAATTCCAAGGAATAACTTGTCCTGCAACGCCCAAGGATTGTGGCTTACGATTAGGAAATGCATATTCTAATTTATCGGCCCATCCTGCGTAATAAAAAAAATGATTAGCCGCTAATGGCACATCTATATCACGACTTTCACGAATAGATTTACCGCCATCCATGGTTTCAATTACGGATAACTCACGGGCGCGCTCTTGAATTAAACGAGCAATGCGAAAAATATACTTAGCGCGTTCTTTAGCCGGCATTTTACTCCATGTTTTGTCATAAGCCGTGCGCGCTGATTTTACTGCCAAATCCACATCTTTATCATTTGCTTCAGCAATCGTTGAAATTTTTTCTTCGGTTGCAGGATTAATGGTGTCAAAATATTTACCCGAATTTGGTTTCACAAATTTACCATTGATAAATAATTCATATTGCTTTTGCAAACGAATATGATCTGTTGATTCAGGAGCCGGAGCGTATTTCCAATCCGTAAAATAATCTAATTTTTTTATTTCTTTTTTTGCCATATATTCAATTATTGAGTTGGAGACTTAGTTGGTTGTTGAGTTAATTTTTTAATTAGGATTAGCCCAAAACACCTTGTTGTTATTAGTTTTGTAGTTTATAAATACAGTTGTGTTTATTGCATTTTTATGTTCTATTCTTTGTGGTGTTTGATTGTCTGCATTTAAAGGTAATAATTCTATGTAAGTAATTTGTTTTTCTGGCAATTTTGTTTCTGCGTCGTATTGGCTGTATACAGGACATTCTATGCGGTATAAATTTTTTGCCATATAGTTATAAAGATACTCTTCTTTTGCCACAGTACTTTTATTATTCCAATTTGCATCAGGATTTAACAGTAAAGTTTTGCCATTTATTAATCGTTCTCTTACTTCGGCAATGCTTAATAATTCGCCTTTTTCATTCATGACATAAGCGTTGTTAGTAGGGTCTATCCAAATCCATCTTTTTAAATTTGGCATCCAAACGGTATTTATAACATGGCAATCAACATCGCTTGTGTCTTTTGGTAAACACGTAACAAAGCGAGATTTAAAACCTAATGCTAAATAACACTCGTTTAAAACCGTTGCTAATCCTCGGCAATTAAGCGTTTTGTTTCCTTTTTTGCATTCAGTAATCATACTCATCGCATTTTTGATGATGGGATTTTGGTGATTGCCGTCATGCGGAATAAGGTTATGAATCCAATGTAAAAGATTTAAAACTTGAGTAGTTTCATTTCCGTTTCCTGCAATAGAATCTAAATTAAATGCTTTGCGTAATGCCTTTAAATTAGGGTTTTCGGAAGATTGATAGCTAAACGATGGAGTGGCTCGTGTGTCATTTACGTTATACAAATTTGCTTTTTTTAATTTTTGTAAATACGTTAATTCAAGTTTTTTTTTCTCAAATTTTACCTGTGTGATAGCGCTATCTTTTCCGTTTAGTACAATAATAAATTTTAATGTTTTATTAGGAACAATAATTAAAAAAATTGAATCAATGTCTGTATAAAAAGTAACGGTATTATTGTTTGTAGTATAAACATCTGGGTTTATTTCAGGAGAAATTGTCCACGCATTTTCTGTATAATTTTCACCATCTCTAATGTGTACAGTCTTTGAATTTGCTTTAATAACGGGCATTTTT
>JAYTSW010000256.1:0-1687 GCA_043745425.1 Sphingobacteriaceae bacterium
GATAGTTTTGCTTACAATGACAATTTTAATCATTCTACGTGGCTGACTTTTATGAAAAATCGGTTGGAAGTTGCGAGAGAATTATTGAGAGAGGATGGGGTAATTTTTGTTCAATGTGACGATAATGAACAGGCTTATTTGAAAGTTTTGATGGATGATAAGGAGATTTTTGGCAGTAAAAATTTTGTAGAAACTTATATTTGGAAGAATACAGATAATGCTCCAAGTTTGTCAAAAAAGACACGAAAAAATATTGAGTTCATTCATTGTTACGAGAAGAATTTTAACTCAAAATTTTCGTACGTTGGGAAAGAAAGTGATAATGATGATGCACCTTTATTAAATTCTGGTAATTCAGTAAAAGAATTATCTTTTCCTAAAAGCACAATAAAGTTCAATATTCTTGATGGCATATATGAGAAAGGTATAAATGGAAGATTAGAAATAATTGAGGACTTCGAGGTAAAAAATGGTCTAAATACTTCTGTGGTAAGAATAAAGGGAGAATTTAAATGGAGTCAAAAAACATTAGATGAAGAAATATGCAAACAAACATACTTTCTTATAAAAACAGATAAAATGGCAATAAGGTATCAGAGGAAAGAAGCATCTGATGTTGCTCCAGAAAAATTTTTGAGTGAAAATTATCTGTCGAAGGCTTTGGGAGTTGAAACTAACGAAGATTCAAAAAAACATATTGATTCACTTAATCTGCATTTTTCATCTTATCCTAAACCCGAATCGCTATTATCATTTTTGATAAAAGCAGTCACGAATGAAGGGGATATTATCTTAGATTATCATGTTGGTAGCGGTACAACTACATCTGTTGCACACAAAATGAATCGGCAGTATATAGGTATTGAGCAAATGGATTATATAGAAAATGTTACCGTAGAACGTCTCAAAAAAGTAATTGATGGAGAGCAAGGAGGTATTTCAAAAACCGTAAACTGGCAAGGCGGAGGCTCATTTATCTACCTCGAATTAGCCAAAAATAATCAAAATGCCATTGAACAAATCGAAAAAGCAGAAAGTTTAGAAGCCTTAAATGGTTTTTTTGAGGAAATGTGTGAGAAGTATTTTTTACACTACAACGTAAAAATCAAAGCGTTCAGAGAGAAGATTTCTAAAGAAGGGGCTTTCGTAAAACTGCCCTTAGCACGTCAGAAAGAGATTTATGCCAAAATGCTTGACCTAAATCAGTTGTATGTAAATATCAGTGATATGCAGGATAGTCGCTTTGCTTTGAGTAAAGAAGATATTTCTCTAACCAATGATTTTTACGACCCGAAACTATGAGTTTATTCCCTGATAAATACCTTTTTGAAGAATTGAAAGCAAAGGCTTATGATTTGGATATTCCAAAACTTAAACTTTCAGAATATAAGTACATCACAGAGAATCTTCGTTTTCCATTGTTCAAATGGCAAGAAGAAGCATTGCTTAATTTCTTGACTTATGAAGCAATTAAAGAAAAAGAGGAAGACTCAAATCCAACCCATTTACTCTTCAATATGGCAACGGGTGCGGGCAAAACTTTGGTGATGGCGGCGGCAATTTTGTATTATTACAAAAAAGGACACCGCAATTTCATTTTCTTTGTCAATCAGAATAATATCGTCGGCAAAACCGAAGAAAATCTCTGTAATCCAAGCCACAATAAGTATTTATTCAAACAAAATAT
>JAYTSW010000257.1:0-23176 GCA_043745425.1 Sphingobacteriaceae bacterium
ACGACCCAAATGGCAAGCCGGTTAAACTTTCTGATTACAAAGGAAAAGTGGTATTGGTTGATTTTTGGGCTAGTTGGTGCGGTCCTTGTCGCGCTGAAAACCCAAATGTTGTAGCGGCTTATAATAAGTATAAAGGCAAAGGATTTACAATATTAGGAGTTTCATTTGATCAGGATAAAGGAAAATGGTTGGCAGCGGTTGAAAAAGACCAATTAGCCTGGGATCAGGTAAGTGATTTAAAGGGTTGGGGTAATGAAGTAGGTCGTATTTATAGCATTTCCAGCATCCCTCAAAACCTTTTAATTGATAAGGAAGGTAAAATCCTTGATAAAAACCTCAGAGGGCCGGCGCTCGAGCAAAAATTAGAGGAGATTTTTGGTAAATAAGGCTCAAAAACTCAAGAAAAAATATAAATTTGCATTCCGTAAAAAAATCAGAATTATGAAAAAAATTTCAATTACAATTTTATCTGCAGTTTTATCAGTATCGGTATTTGCACAAACCGCAGATCCGGTGATTATGACTATTGGCGGAAAACCCGTTAATAAATCTGAGTTTGAAAGTGTGTTTCGTAAAAATAATTCGAAAACAACTTCAGACCCTAAAGCGGTAAAGGATTACGCTGAATTATTTTCATTATTTAAAATGAAAGTGTTTGAAGCAGAATCTATGGGATTAGATACGGCATCTTCTTTTAAAACCGAATTAGCAGGTTACAGAAGACAATTAGCACAACCTTACTTAACAGATAAAAATACCAATGAAAATTTAATTACCGAAGCTTACGAGCGTATGAAATGGGAAGTAAAAGCAAGCCACATTTTAATTCGTTGCAGCGATATTGAATTTCCAAAAGATACATTAGAATGTTGGACACGCGCTACTTTAATCCGTAATGCTATAGTAGGAAAACTTCCTTCATCGTCTCAAATAGCCGAATACGATAAATTATTAAAAAACACTACTGTGATAAAGTCTGATTTTGCTAAAAAGGATAGTGGTATGTACAAATCAAAATTAAACTCAGTAAAAAACTTAGCAGAATATTATAAAAATGGCGGCGCTGATAAATTTGTGGGTATTGCACCTAAAACAAGTGATGATCCTTCAGTGCCTGATAATAAAGGTGATTTAGGATATTTCTCATCACTTGATATGGTTTATCCTTTCGAAACTACAGCATATAACACAAAGCCAGGCGAAGTTAGTCAGGTAGTTCGTACAAAATATGGTTATCATATTGTTAAGGTTTACGACAAGCGTGTTAATCGTGGTGAAATAACGGTTGCTCACATTATGGTGAAATTTCCGAAGGATGCAACTGAAGCGGACAAGAAAAATTTGAAAACTAAAATTGATGAGTTAAATGCAAAACTAAAAGCCGGCGAAAAATTTGAAGACGTAGCCCGTTCTTTTTCTGACGACAAACAATCATCTGACCGCGGTGGCCAATTAGCACCATTTAAAGCTGGAAAAGTTCCGAAAGATTTTGAAGATGCAGCTTTTAGTCTTAAAAAAGACGGTGACATCACGGAGCCTGTAATGTCACAATACGGATGGCATATTATTAAACGTATTGAAGTAAAAGGTTTAGCTCCTTTGGATCAAATGAAGACAGAAATTAAAGGAAGAGTGGCGCGTGATAGCCGTTCGCAAATGGGACGTGTTGCATTAATTGCCCGTGTGAAAAAAGAAAACGGTTTCAAACAAAACCTTGCTAACCGCGATGAAATTTTAAAAGTAATTGATACAACTTATTTAACTGCCACTTGGAAAGCAAGCCGTGCTGATAAATTAGGTAACAAAGAAATTATCTCCTTCAATAAAAAATCTTATGGCATGAAAGAATTTGCTCAATTTTTGGAGCAGCAAATGATTTTCAGAAGCCCTACCGATTTAAAAGATTTAGTTGGACAGATTTATGAGAAGTGGGTGGAAGAAGTTGTGGTAGCATACGAAGATGCGCAATTAGAAGCAACTCGTATTGATTTCAAAAATTTATTGCACGAATATCGCGATGGTATTTTATTATTTGATTTAACCGACCAAAAAGTGTGGAGTAAAGCGGTGAGGGATACTGCAGGGTTAAAAGAGTTTTATCAAAAAAATAAAAACAACTATATGTGGGATGAAAGAGCTGATGTAAGCACTTACCGTTGTTTGGATGAGAAAATTGCAGCTGAGGTTCGTAAAATGTTAGCAAAGGGAAAATCTGAAAAGGAAATTATTGAAACCATCAACAAAACATCACAATTAAATGTGTCTGTTGATAATGTGATGTATCTTAAAGGTGAAAACCAATACTTGGCTGATAGTTGGAAAGAGGGTGTTGTGGCAAAAGATTATAAAGAAGAAAGAGGCACCAGATTTTTAGTAATTAAAGTAAATAAAGTATTACAAAAATCGCCAAAAGCATTAAACGAAGCAAAAGGTTTGGTAACTGCTGATTTTCAGGTTAACCTTGAAAAAGAATGGATTGCTTATTTAAAAAATAAATATCCTGTAAAAATTGATGAGGCAGTTTTAAGCACCATTAAATAAAAAAAATTAAATTTTAATTAAGGCTGTTTAAACAACAGCCTTTTTTATTGTCATCATAATAATTTGTTGGGGTCATGTTGTCTCGATAGCTATCGGGATTGGTTCAGGATCTTTTTTGAAAATAAATATTTAAGAAAAAATGAAACACCTTCTAATTGCGATATTGAGTTTAATTGGTTTCGTTTCCTGTACTGAAAACAAAACCGACGAGACGATTAAATCAATTGCAATTGCGGGCGATAAAAATCTTAATGAAGATGAGTATAAGCAATTTAATTTTTTTGGAAGTTCTTCTAACGATAGCATTTCTGTTTCTAAAAAATTAATTGAAAGCTGGGCGCAGGATGAATTATTTTATCAGGAAGCAAAGGAAAAATTATTACCCGAAGATTTAAATGTGGAAGCGGAAGTTGAAAAATACCGACGCGAATTAATCAACTACAAATACGAAATCCGCTTAATTGAAAATAATTTAGATACGTCTATTAGCAAACAGGAAATTCAGGCGTATTACGATGCCAATCGCGATAATTTTATTTTGAAAGATAACATTGTGAAGGTGAATTATTTTAAAGTTCCTGTAAAATCGAAGGCACTGAGTAAAATGAAAGCTGCAGTTATCTCTCAAAATCCAAAAGATAAAGAAGTATTAAAATCGCTTTGTCTGCAATACGCTGATAATTATTTTATAAATGATAGTACTTGGTTGTTACTGGAGGACATAAAAAAAGAAATTCCTCAATTACGCGATTTACCGGAGTATAATTTTTATGCTGGTCGCTATTTTGAATATGCCGATACTCTGAATTATTATTACCTTAAAATAAAAGAAATAAAAATAAAGAATGGTTTATCGCCTATCAATTTTGAGATGGTTAATATTAAAAACATCTTGCTAAATGGCCGTAAAATGAAGCTTATTCGTCAGTATAAACAACAAATAATGGAAAAGGCTAAGACTGAAGGAAAGTTTAAAGTGAACTGATTTAAGCCCTTCTTCTGTTAAAAAACTTTAATTCGCAAAACAGCCCTTTCTTATTGATAAAATTGTTTACCCCGAACAAATTATATTGCGTAATTTAGCACCTCACCTGTGCTGCGCGGCTAGGTAATAAAAACAGATGAAAAATAATATTATACCTAAATCAAAATTTCTATCGTTTAATAGACGTGGCAGTATGCGTAAGATATTAATAATTCTTTTTTCTGTTGTTTCACTGGCTTCAAACGCTCAGCAATTATTGGATAAAGTAATTGCAGTGGTTGGTAAATATCCACTACTGTTATCAGATTTGGAAGTATACCAAATGGAGCGTTTAAAGGAAGATCCTAAAGCTGTTAAGTGCAAAGCTTTTGAAGAATTATTATATAGCAAATTATTATTAGCTCAGGCCGATCGAGACAGTGTTACTGTAAGTGATCAGGAAATAGATGGAGAAATTGGAAAACGTTTAGCCTATTACTTGAATATGTTTGGTGGAGATGAAGCTAAATTCGAAGCGTTTTATGGTAAACGTATTAATGTATTTAAGGATGAGATTCGTGATGATGTTCAACATCAATTGGTGCAACAAAAAATGCGTAACAAAATTACAGGCGATACAAAACTAACACCCTCTGAAGTCAGATTATTTTATCAAACAATCCCTACAGATAGTTTGCCTTTAATTGCTACCGAATTACAAATCGGACAAATTGTAAAAATGCCTCTTGTGACTGAGCAAGCCAAAAAAGATGCCCGTACGCAAATTGAATCCTATCGTGAAAGAATTGTAGCTGGTGAAAGTTTTAAAGTTCTAGCTGGATTATATAGTGAAGATCCAGGTTCAGCAAAAACAGGTGGACAATTACCTCCTTTTGGTCGTGGACAAATGGTTCCTGAATTTGAAGCTGTAGCATTTCGTTTGAAGCCAGGAGAAATATCTGAAGTGTTTGAATCAGCTTATGGTTTTCATTTCATGCAATTGATTTCACGTAAAGGTGAAACAGTAGATGCTAGACATATTTTAATTTCTGCAAAAAATACGCAGATGGATGTGATCAATGCGAAACTGCAATTAGATTCTATTCAGAAATCAATCATTGATAATAAAATAACTTTTGAAAACGCTGCAAAAAGATACAGTGATGATAAAGAAACTAAACAAAATGGTGGATTAATGGTTAATCAGGGCTCTGGAAATACGAAATGGGATAATGAAGATATTAGTCAGTTAGACCAGAACTTAGTATTTATGTTTGATAAAATGAATGTGGGCGATGTAACAACACCAATGAATTATAGTGGCCCAGATGGAAAACCCGGTTATCGAATCTTAACTATTATTTCACGTAGTGAGCCGCATAAAATGAATATTAAAGATGATTATTCGAAATTGCTTCATATGGCTACATTCGAAAAAAACAAAAAAGAAATTAAAGACTGGATCGAGAAACGTTCTAAATTAACTTACATAAAAATAGAACCAGAATATCTTTGTAAATTGGAATATAACTGGACGCTCACCTCAAATTAAAACCATGCAATACAAATCCGATACCGAAGCTGTAGAAGCCTTTGTTGCCAAATACAAACAATTAAATTCTGAAATCGGAAAAATAATTGTTGGTCAGCATGAAACCATCAGAGATGTGTTGATTTCTGTTTTCAGTAAAGGACATTGTTTATTAGTTGGTGTACCGGGTTTAGCAAAAACATTATTAGTAAATACTATTGCAGATGCATTAGGTTTATCATTCAATCGCATTCAGTTCACACCCGATTTAATGCCTGGTGATATTATCGGCAGTGAAATTTTAGATGAGGGTCGTAATTTTAAATTCATTAAAGGGCCCTTATTCGCTAATATTATTTTAGCCGATGAAATTAACCGTACCCCTCCAAAAACGCAAGCGGCTTTATTAGAAGCAATGCAGGAGCGACAAGTCACTGCTGCAGGAAAAAGATACGAATTAGGAAATCCATTTTTTGTTTTAGCTACTCAAAATCCAATCGAACAGGAGGGAACGTATCCATTACCTGAAGCACAATTAGATCGTTTTATGTTTAACGTGTGGTTAGATTATCCGAGCTTTACTGAAGAATTACAAGTGGTAAAACAAACGACTACAAATTCAACAGCAAAAGTAAATAAGATATTAAGTGCAGAAGAAATTGTATTTTTTCAAGAATTGGTTCGTAAAGTTCCTGTTGCTGATAATGTTGTTGAGTACGCTGTTAAATTGGTAAACAAAACCCGTTTGAAAAGTGAATTCTCGAGTGAGGTTTCAAAAAAATATTTGGCATGGGGCGCAGGTCCTCGTGCATCACAATACTTAGTACTTGGTGCAAAATGCCATGCTTTAATTCATGGAAAGTTTAGTCCGGATATTGAAGATGTGAAAGCTATTGCTGTTCCTATTTTACGTCACCGTTTGGTATTGAATTACAAAGCGGAAGCAGAAGGTGTGAGCGTTGAAGAAATTGTTAAACAATTGTTGTAATGAGTCAGCAGGAGAAAGATAATTTCGAAGAAGCAAACAAAAAGTATTTCGACGAGAAAAAATTCCGCACCATTATTATTGGTAAAGATGGTATTAAAGATACCGGCGACCTTTCGGATGCAGTTGAAGAATTAGCAGCAGGAAAATTAACCCCTGAAGAGCGTGATGAAGTATTATTAAAAGTAAAAGCCAGTAATCCTCAAAAAGCCTTATTAAAAGCCATTTCTTCGGTACAGGATTATACAAAAAAAGCAAGATTAATTTCTGTTTGGTGGGAAGTGGAATTAGATTGTACAGATGACTTTTTATTTTTTGTAAAGCAAGCTTGTGAAGGCGATTACATGACAGCAATGGAAGTTCTTACTGTTGTTGAAACCATCGAGAGTGAAGTTATTAAAGACGATTTAAAAGCCGCGCAAGAATTGCTAATTAAAACCATAAATAAAAACCCTGATAGCGTCCCTATGTTAGAGGAGATTTTGAAATGGGTGGAGGAGAGGTTATCTTAAATATGTGATACTGATCTTAACCGTATCTATTCCTTAATAAACTTTTTGGTAAAGACAGTATCCTTAGTCGACAACCTAAGGAAATATATTCCGCCTTCAATTCTTGAAATATCAATCGTAAAATGTTCCGAGTTAATTCCTTGCTTTTGCTTAAGGATTTCTTCACCTCTGAAATTGAATAATTTTACTTCGTTTATTGAATTGTTTTTACAAAACAAATTCAATTCATTGAAGGCAGGATTTGGAAATATTATCGGAGTATCAGATTTGTTAGCTTCATTTTTTATACCAAGGATTTTTGACTTATAAGCCCATGAGCGCACTTTTATTGTTCCCATATTAGGAAGATCCATTAAGAACCATCCGTAAATAGTATCGGTTGGTAATTTTATCCTAAAAGCGAGATATTTATTTATGGATTAGAATAACCCACCGGTGCTAATTGATGAACCAAAAGAGGAGTAATTGAACAATTTTAAACCTCCGGCATTTGACCAATTAAGGCTCTTATCAATTAAAGTTCCGGGCGGAATTGTGTCGGCAATTGCTGTTGATGTGGAAATGGCTACCACGTCTAAATTATTTAATGAATTAACATTCTTATTTATGTTCATCCAACTTGGACCAACATTTTCAACAATATAAATCTGAATATCTTTAGTGAAATCTCCATCAATGTCAAAATCAGCCCAAACAGTTCCGTTGGGAAATGTTACTACTGATGAATCTTTTATATTTTGATAGATGATGCCTGCTGATAATGAGTCGCCTGCAACAATACTTTGCGCTTGCGTAAAAAGGGGTGCGGTAAAAAATATAAAAAGTAATTTTTTTATCATTCAGCTTATATTAAAGCTAATTTACAAAAAATAATTGAAAAACAAAAACGGTTTGTTGTTGCGAGATAAATCGGGACTTCGACAAGCTTGGTCACTGACCCCGGATTAAGCAAGGTGGCTGAGTGAGTTTACCCTGAGCTTTTGCCGAAGGGAAACCACTATCACATCTTTCAGAGAATTCCTTTATTGATCAAGAAGCTTTGTTATTTCTTCCTTTAGTTTTGGGATGTGGTTTACAACTATACTCCAAATCAGTTCATCGGATATATTATCGTAACTATGAATTATTTTGTTACGGGTACTTATTATTTTTTCCGCGTTATTTATTTGAAAGCCAGGCTCTTTTTTAAGTATTCTACCAACCGCTTCGCCAATAATTTCCAGATCTCTTTCAATAGCCCGCTTGGTTTTAATGTCGTTTAAATATTCTTCAAAAATTTTAGGTCTTCCCTCATAGTAACTTTCAATCTCTTTAATAGATTGAAGAATATCAAAAAGCCATGTTTTAATTTCAATGTCCATATAAAATTTGCTTTGTTGAATCGATGGACATCCTTAAAAATGGATTTTTAATAGCTTTATCTTCTAAAAGATCAACGGGTCTTCGGAATAACTTTTCGAGAGAACTTTTTAAATGGAAATAATTATCAGCATAATTATATAGGTCGATTTTATTAAAATCAACAACGAAATCAATATCACTTGTATTCGAAAATTTGTTTGTTAAAACAGATCCAAATACAAAGAGCTTTGAGACATTATGTTCACCACATAAGTCTTTAATTTTACCAATATTTGAATCAACAATATTCACTTATCAAAAATACGATTTTTTTAACATAATCTGAACTCTAAACTCTCAACTCAGCACTTATTGTCATCCTGAGCTACGCTGAAGGGCCCGCTACACATTCAATCAAATCTTTTTCCTGAAGGTATTTATTGGCAAGGTCTTTTAGTTCTTGAGGTGTTACATTTTTTACCGCCTTAAAATAGTTGGAATAATAACTATAATCTAAACCAAATTCTTTAACGCCCACAAATTTTTCGGCTAAAGCAAACGGACCATCAACGCTGCGGAGAAATTGCCCTAAAATATAATTGCGAACAGTTTCTAATTCTTCGGGGCTTACTAATTCTTCGCACAAAATTTTAATTTCTTTATAAATTTCTTCTAAGGCAAGTTTAGTTACATCCGAACCAACTTCAGTGCTAATAGAAAAATAGCCGCCGTTTACCAATGAAGTTAAGCCTGAGCCAATGCCATAGGTGTAACCTTTGTCTTCACGAATGTTGGCCATTAAGCGAGAACCAAAATAACCTCCTAAAATTGTATTGAGAACCTGAAATTTAAAATAATCTTCATGCGTTTTATTAAACAAAATTCTCCCTATACGAATAGCAGATTGTATGGCATCACTTTTCTCAACCAAATGCTTTTGTTGTGTAGTTGTTGTAATTTTTGCAGGTACACTTTTGGTAGGTGAAGCACTTCCCCAATTATCTTTTCCGAAATGGTTATTTAAAACAGAATGTAAATCCTTTGGTAAATTTCCAGCAGCAACAATAAAACAATTTTTAAAACTATAATGGTTTTTATAAAATTCTAATATGTCAGCTCGCTTTAATGTATCAAAGTCTTCTGTTTTTGCATCAATGCCATACGGATGTTTCTCTCCAAATAATAATTCTGAAAATTTACGTCTTGCTAAATGACTAACTTTTCCTGAATTAATTAAATGTTTTTGTTTACGATTCGCTAAATGAATATCGATTTCACTTTGTGGGAAGATAGAATCTTTTAAAATCTCCTCAACAAAAGCTAAACTTTCGTTTAAATATTTATTTAAAGAATAAATAGTTATGGATGAATAATCTTGTCCCACTTCCAATTCTAAAAAAGAACCAAAAAAATCGATATGCTCTGATAATTGAAGCGCATTGTGTTTTGTAGTGCCTGCTTCCAATAAAGTATTTGTAGTTGAAGCTAAAAGCGTACGGTTTTGATAGTACATCCCCGCACTAAAAATAAATTCAACTTTGGTTAGCTCTTGCGAACCCGCGTTAATTGTATAAACGGGAACACCATTATCTAATTTCTGTTCTGTAGCATTGATGATATCGATCTTTTCGATGGTCTTAAATTCGGGGGCTATTGCTCTGTTCAACATAAGGTGTTTTTTCTAATTGGCTTTATTCTTCTTTTTTTAACCACAAAGAGCGCAAAGTTAATCACAAAGTTCACAAAGTTTTCTTTTTTTATTTCTTAGTGCCCTTTGTGTATCCCGATAGCTATCGGGACTTCGTGTTCTTTGTGGTTATAATTGCTGATTCTATTTATTCAATTGCTTTTGAGACTTCGTTTATACCTTCTGCTTTTAAGTGATATAGTTTTAAACTATTGAGTTTAAAGTTAAGTTCTTTTTTATCAATATTCCAAAGGAAAGCTACCAATCTGCTTTTTTGTAAGGGAAGAGAATCTGTTTGAACACAGGTTTTAAAATGTTGCACCCCTTTCCATTCATATTGCACCCAATTTAAAGCGGTGCGACGGAAATATTTCGACTGCCCTTCAGCATCGACTTGCAACACCAGAAACGCATTAAAAGGCTTGGGCGCGTCGGTAACACTGATATCAAATTCAACCATCACGGGGTTTTTGCTTGTAAATAGTGTATCTAATTTTTCGTAAAAAGAATAATATTCATCAGCACCTTTAAAGTCTTTCGGCTCTGAAATTTCAAATTTCAATTCGCGCTCAATTTCTACTTTGCGTTTTAATAAGACAAGGTTCCAATATTTCGCAATGGCTAGTTCAGTATAATATTTATTGTAATAAGGTTTATCTTTTTTCCAGGCCACATAATAATCACAATTCATGCTCATGAGTTCGGGCGGGGTCATATGATTTATTTTTTCGGAACTATTATAATTGTAAAATGAGAAAAATAATTCTAATACACGATGGCCGCCGATAGTTATTGGTCGAGGTGATTTTTTTTGTTCTGATAAAAGTGTATCAAAAAATTCTTTGGGCATGGTTTCATAAAAGCCCCAAGCATGTTTACTGAAATTGATATTGAGTAAGAAGTGAATCGAGAAATAAATAGGGAAGATGGCGAATACTAAAAATGGTTTCCATTCAAATTCATCCAATAAAAAGACGATGGATAAAATAAACAGAATGTAAAAAAATAATCCGGTACGATCTTCAGGATAATTGACATTAAAGAATAATTTGAGAAAATAAAATGCACCAATTAAAGATAAGAGTATAAAAAAACACAAACCAAATGAACTTCCGCTCAAAAATTTTAGTTTGTGTTTAAAGAGTTGAATACACCAGAAAACAAACAAGGTTGCAAAAGAAAGCAGAACTATACTATAAACCGCAATGTGTTTTATAAAAACAGTATCTAACAAGGATTCGAAAGTAGTTGTCCAATAACTGTGATTGCCGCTACCATAATATAAAGCGCCGTTTTCTTGCAGATAAAAAGCGTATTTCACCCAAAAATAAATTAAACCAAAATTTATTGCTAAAAGCATAAGGTTTTTGATGCTGAATAATTGTTTGCTTTTAATTTGAAATAAAATAATTATTCCTGTCGCTACCAATAAAGTAAATACTAAAGTTAAATTGGCGCATAATGCTATTTGTCCGAATAAAACAAAACGCAAAGCGTAACTGAATTTGGAATTTTGAACATAACTGAAAAAATAATATAAGGCTAATACTAAAAATGAAATAGATAATCCATAGCCTCTGCAAAGTGAATAAAAATTAAGAATGGTGAAGGATAAAACAAAAGCGCTTGTTAAAATTAGTTTTGCCAACGTATTATTTAAGCGTGTGCAATGTTTATAAATGGCGTAACCTAAAACTAAGAATGCAAATAGGCAAGGTAGACGTAAGGCAATTTCTGATGAACCAAATAATTTAAAACTTATCCAACTCAAAAAACTATTGAGAAAATGTCCGTTAGCATCAACATGCGATAAAAACGGTAAAAATTGTTCGGATTGAATGTAGTAATAAAAAGTTGCTACTTCATCGTGTGCAAAGGGAACAGTAAAACATCGAATAAGTACAATGATAAAAGCAATTGCAAAAGCAAGGAAATAAAATAAGTTAAATTTATTTTTCAGGAAACCTTCACTCATCTTTTAATCTAAAAGATATTGCTTGTGTTTATCGTATTTCTCGAGTGTGCGAATACCTGAAGAGCTAATATGTTCAAACTCCTTATCGCAAAACACATTTACTATTTTTATATCCGGTTTTAATTCCTGGATGTAACGGTACTGGTTTTGTTCGTACTGAAAATCAGTAGAATTGCGTAAGCCACGAACAACAGTTACTTCGTAGCCAAGCGAATCAATAAAATCGGTTAATAGACCAGTATATTCTTCCTGTTGATGAAACGAAATAACATTGGGCAAGGGCCATGTGCGATCTTTTTTGTCGGGGTTTTTACCAAATGCAATAATTACTTTGTCAAATAAGCGTTCAGCCTTTTGTAAAACGTTATAATGTCCTTTGTGAAAAGGATTAAAACTTCCAGCAAAAACAGCAATGTGTGGTTGAATGGTGTTTACGTAATCAATCAATCCGTTTAATTTTCCATTGGTGTTAAAGTGTTTTAAGATTTCGATTCGTTTCTCTTTATAAATTTTATAATCTACGAACTGAAACTCTTTAAATATTTGTTGTTCGTATTTTATTAATTCTCCCAAACTGCCATCAAAAACAGATAAATCAATATTTATAAATTCTTCCGAATGTTTTACGGTTGGTTTATGTGTTTTGGTATCGAGAATTAATTGTTTAATATGATTTTTTTGATCTGAACTTAACGAAGAATTTTTTGATTCGCTGATAAACAATTCAGCCGAATCTTCTTCATTAGTATTTGATTTTGGATTGTAAACGATATCATGAAAAACAGCTGCTAAAAACAATTCGTCAGATTTCTCTAACCCTTTTTCGCTTAGTTTTTTAAAAACATCAGTAATGTGATTGATGGTATGATAGAAACGATGCGATTCGTTATACCTCGAAATGATTTCGGGATTAAACTTTAAATCAGATAAACGTTTTCTTAGTGAATCTATTCCCATTATTTCTTTTTAAGTCTTTGTTAAGGTTTTCCCGCAAATTTCGCAAATTTTCGCAGATAAAAGTGCAGAAAAATACCTATAAATTATTTACTTTTCTATAAATCGATTTTGAAATATCATCAGAATTAAAATTAATTAGAATCCCTAGCTTTTTATTATATAACCTTAAATAAGTCAGAACTTGTTTATGATGAACTTCAGCAAAATTCTCTGTCGATTTTATTTCAATAATAACTAAATCATTTACTAAAATATCAATCCTAAATCCAACCTCTAATTTTTGTCCGGAATAAATTAAGGGAACCGGGACCTGGGTTTTAACATCAAGCCCTTCTTCCTTTAATTGAAATGCTAATGCTGCTTCGTAAACTGATTCCAATAACCCTGGACCTAGTTCGTTATAAACTTTAAAAACCGCACCTCTTATTTTGTAAGAAATGTCGTTTTCGGTTAGAATTTCTTGTTTTATCATTTTATAAATCTGCGCAAATCCGCGATATCTGCGGGCAATCTATTTCTTTTTTAAATAATACAATGTAGAGCAATTGGTTTCGTTAAGAACGACGTTAGCAATATTTTTTATATCTGAAGTATTTACGGCAAGGTATTTCCCTATTTCTTCATTTATTAATTCAGCATCACCTAATAATTCGGATATGGCTAAGTTAGTGGCTTTGTTTAAAATGTCAGTTTCGGAAAAGGTAATGCTTGATTCAACTTTATTTTTACATTTCTGTAATTCAGTTTCCGAGACTAATTCGGTTTTTACTTTTTCTAATTCTTTTAAAATGGCTTTTTCTCCTGCTTCCATTTCTACACCTTCGCTTAATTTACCTGAGACAACAAATAAACCTTTATCAAAATCGCCCATTACGTAAGCGTTAATTTCAGAAAAAAGAGGATTCTCTTTTACTAAAGCATTATACAAACGTGATGAATTACCTCTTGATAAAATATCGGAAAGCAAATCAAAGGCATGATATTCTTTGTCGTGACGAGCGCACATGTGATACGCTTTGTAAATTGAACTAACGGGAACGTCACGCTCAACAGTTAATTTTCGCGCTTCTGTTTGTTTAGGTTCTGCTGGTAAATTGCGTTTTGGTTTGTTTACAACAGGAATTGGTTCAAACCATTTTTCGCATAATTGTTTTACATGTGCTAAGTCCACATTTCCTGTAATTACCATAATGGCATTTCCTGGGTGATAATGTTTTTTGAAAAATGATTTTACATCATCCATCGTTGCATTTTCTATATGCGAAATTTCTTTTCCTATTGTTGCCCATTTATAAGGGTGAACAGTATAACATAACGGTCTTAATAACAACCACACATCACCGTAAGGCTGATTTAAATAACGTTGTTTAAATTCTTCGATAACAACACTTCGTTGCACTTCTAAACTTTTATCAGTGAATGCTAGACTCAACATGCGATCGCTCTCTAACCAAAAAGCTGTTTCTAAATTTTCGGCTGGAACAGTGCAGTAGTAATTTGTAATATCATTTGTAGTGAATGCATTATTTTCTCCGCCTACTAATTGTAAGGGCTCATCGTAATTTGGAATATTTACACTGCCTCCAAACATCAAATGTTCAAATAAATGTGCGAATCCGGTTTTGCTTTCATCTTCATCACGCGCACCAACGTCATATAAAATATTTAAGCAAGCCATCGGCGATGATTTGTCCTGATGAACAATAACCGTTAAATTATTTTTAAGTTTAAATTTTTCGAATTGTATCATTGAAGAGAGGGGACAAAATTAATGCTATAAAGTTACGTTTATTTTTAACAGTACAAGACGGTGAATTGATTAAAAAAAGGCTTAATTTCGCTTTAGTGCTTCAAGAAAAAATGGAAATTACTAAAAAGGTCGAGCTTGAGAAAGCAATTATTTCGTTATTAAAAGATGATGTAATTAAAATTGACATTAAGGAATATTCTATAATAGATATTGATGATATTAAAAAATTTCAAGAAGCAAAAAAATCATTAATAGGAAACGCAAAACATTTTGTTTTGTTCATCAGTCCGAAAATCGGAACTTTAACCAAAGAAGCTCGTGAGTATTCAGCTTCCCCTGAAGTAAATTTGAATGCAAAAGCTAAAGCAGTTGTAGTTCCTAATTTAGCCGCACGCTTAGTTGCGAATTTCTTTATTAAAACCAATAAACCGCCAATTATTCATAAGGCTTTCGTGAATGAAAAAGAGGCTTTAATTTGGTTAAGAACGATTAAACTTAATTAGCAAATTTCTCTAGGCGTTTTAAGGTTTGCTTAAACTCCGACATTATTTCTTCCACAATTTCAGCTGCAGGTTTTATCTCATCAATGGCTCCGCTAATTTGTCCAATTTCTAATTCGCCCTCATTTAAATCGCCTTCGAACATGCCTTTTTTAGAGCGGGCTCTTCCTAAAATTTCTGCAATTTTTTCAGCACTTGCGCCTTGTTGTTCGGCAGCATAAACTTTATTATAAAATTCATTTTTAATTAAACGAACCGGGGTCAGTTGTTTTAAAGTTAAAATTGTATCACCTTCTTTTGCTTTTACCACAGCATCTTTAAAATTTTGGTGTGCTGATGATTCAGGCGTGGTTACAAATCTGCTTCCTATTTGCACAGCATCTGCACCTAATGCAAATGCGGCTGCCATCGAAGCGCCAGTTCCAATTCCACCCGCCGCAATTAAGGGTAGTGTAACGGCTTTCCTCACTTGTGGAATTAAAACCATTGTAGTTGTTTCTTCTCTTCCATTATGTCCGCCCGCCTCAAAACCTTCTGCTACTATAGCATCAACCCCTGCTTCCTGACATTTTAACGCAAACTTTACATTACTCACTACATGAACAACTGTAATTCCTTTTTCCTTTAAATGATTGGTCCAGGTTTTAGGATTTCCTGCGCTGGTGAATACTATTTTCACCCCTTCTTCAACAATAATTTTCATATGTTCTTCAATATTTGGATAAAGAAGGGGCACATTTACCCCAAATGGCTTATTCGTAGCTTTTTTGCATTTTTGAATATGCTCTCTTAAAACCTCTGGATACATCGAGCCGGAGCCTATTAAACCTAATCCGCCAGCATTACTAACAGCCGACGCTAATTCCCATCCGCTACACCAAATCATACCGGCTTGAATAAGTGGGTATTTTATGTTAAAAAGGGTACAAATTGGGTTATTCATGCTTAAGAAATATTTAAAAAATTTGTGCTGTAAATGTAGAAATTTTCATTATTTTTGTATGTTAAGTGACCAAAGTAATGAAAAAACTAATAGTTTCTATTTTTCTGATTTTTTGTTTTTCAACTTCTTATAGCCAATGGCTATGGGATTATGGTTTGGCTTTAGGCGCATCTAACTACTTAGGCGATATTGGTGGGAAAGAAAAAGCCCGTCGTGATTTTGTGGCTGATATGAAGTTAGCAAAAACACGTTGGAACGTTGGTGGATTTGCCCGTTATAAATGGCGTCCAAAAGTTTCTTTAAAGTTAGCATTAGATTATTTACGTATTGAAGGCGATGATAAATTATCAACCAATTTAGGCCGTCGTTACCGTAATTTAAATTTCCGTAATGATATGTTCGACCTTGCTTTAACAGGCGAATGGTTTTTTTATGAGAATAACGACTTAGGAAATACATATCGTTACCGCAATGGCTTCAGAGCTTACGTATTTGGTGGTGTTGGTGTTTATTATAGTAATCCAAAAGGTTTTTATAATGGATCTTGGACAAAACTTCGTCCGTTACAAACAGAAGGCGTTTCTTATAAACCTATTGGTATAAATATTCCTGTTGGAGTTGGTTTCTATTTTACATTAGAGAAAAAACATCGCATTGGTTTCGAAATGAATTGGCGCACAACGTTTACAGATTATTTGGATGATATCAGTGGTAATTACCCTGATGCTCCTCCTTCCAATACTGCTACAAATCAATTATCAAACAGAACTTTGGAGTTAGGAACTGGGCCAGTTTCAGGTGAAGAAGGTGCTTATTCTTATTTTGTAAATCCAAATAATACGCCTCGTTTTGCAGGACAAAAACGTGGTGATAAAACGCACAAAGACTCTTATATCACAACGAATTTATCTTACAGTTATGTTCTTCGTGGTAAGAGTTCATTCTACCGTGGTCGCTACGGCCATTTCTTCGGTAAACGTTCGAAGAGAAGAGTTCGTAAGATTCGTGCTAAGTTCTAGGATTATTCAACTCCACATGGTTCGGCAAAAGCTCACCATGACGCAATAATAAAAAATTAAGATCCCTGCTTTTAGCGGGGATTTTTTATTTATAAAATTTCGGCGCTAGCGGTGCCTGAGCTAGTTTACCCTGAGCTTTTCCGCCGAAGGGAAGGCACCGCTACTTAAAGATCCTTAGGATAACAGATATAATGCTTAGTAACAGGTTTGCTTAATGCCTGTATGTTTAAAAGGTCGCTGGCGTCAGCTACATCCACTAATTTACCATTGCTGTGAAGAATATTAATGCCGTGGTCGCTATTGTTATAAGCGCTGTTGTTCACCGATTCTGAGAAAACGAAATAAGAAGCTTCTTTACGTGTTATTTCGTATTTTTTTACAACCGAGTCAATCAATTTATTTTTGTGAGAAGTTGCAATGGCTTCAGTTTGTAATTCGATTTTATACAGATTACGGTCAAGAATATTTTTGCAAAGTGTGCTTAAAATAAAATCATCACAATCCGCCCAGGCTTTTACCGAAGCCATTACATCATAATCATCTAATTGAGCAAATTTTTGAAGTAATTCGGGCTTATTTAAAAAATCTTCCTTTGTAAAATCGTTTTCTAAAAATAAAGCGAAAGAAGGAGTGGCAAATAATTTTTTTCCTGAATTGCTTAATTCTTTAGCGCGTTTTAAAATGTTTATCAATAAATTTTCTGCACTTAAAACGGTTTTGTGTAAATACACTTGCCAATACATTAAGCGACGTGAAATTAAAAATTTCTCAATACTATAAATGCCTTTTTTCTCTACCACTAAATTATCATTAACAACATTCAATGTTTTTATAATTCGATCGCTGCTGATAATGCCTTCGCTAACACCTGTAAAAAAACTATCACGCTTTAAATAATCGAGGCGATCCATATCCAATTGCGAACTCACCAATTGGTGTAAAAATTTCTTTTCGTATTTGTTGTTGAATATTTTTATAGCAATGGATAGTTTGCCTTTGAATTCTTTGTTCAAGGCATCCATTAATAAAGAGGAAATCACCTCGTGATTAATACCTTTTACAATGCTGTGCTCTAAAGAATGTGAAAATGGACCATGACCAATATCGTGCAATAAAATCGCAATTAAAGCAGCACGACTTTCATCATCAGTAATTTCAACATCTTTACTTTTTAAAACCTGTAAAGCCTCGCTCATTAAATGCATCGCGCCAATAGCGTGATGAAAACGAGTGTGCAAAGCTCCGGGATAAACCAAATTCGTTAAGCCTAATTGCTTAATGCGACGTAAACGTTGAAAGTAGGGGTGATTGATAAGAGCGTCAATAATCTCGTCTTGTATGGTTACAAAACCATAAATAGGGTCGTTAATTATTTTGCTTTTAAAAATGGGCATTATGGATTCAAAAGTAATGAATTATAACGTTTAATTATTTTCTTATTTAGTTTAAGTTGTCTTAAAGGAATCGCGACGGAAGAGGTGATTGATATTGCGAAAACTGACCCGCAAATTATTGAATTGTTCAAATATTGAGTCTCGCCTGAATATTGGTAAGAAAACAGATTAGCTAAAAGAGTTACCCCTGAAAGTATGGCTACTGTTATAGAAGAGTATTTATAAAAATCGAGTCCATAGTACTTGCCAACCAAGCCCCCCACTTCGGAATCATCTAAAAGTTTAGCGGTTTTATATGCATATCTTCTACTTATGTAGAGATTATCATACGAAAACTTATTGTATCTGTTTCCAAACTGCATTTTTTTCAAATGTGTTTTATAGAATTCCGGAGTTTGATTTTCTACTAAATAAGTTGTATCGTGAAATAGAATTCTTTCATTTCCAACTTCGAATCCCAAAAAGACATGTTGTGAATATGAATAAGGATATTCATTGTTTCTTATAGTATTTATTTTATAATTCGCTGTATCCTTAAAAGTCAATTGGTTTCTGTAAACTTTTTTATTATCGTAAGTGATTAAGATTATTTGCGCATAGGAGCTATGGAAAACTACTATTAAAACAAGAGCTATTTTTAAAATCTTTAACACAATAATTCTATCTTTATAGCGTATATTGTAAAGGTAATAAACAATTTATGGAAAAAAATACAATTCTTTGGGCCGATGATGAAATGGAGCTTTTAAAGCCTCATATTTTATTTTTAACTGGTAAAGGTTATGATGTAATTACAGCGGTGAGTGGTGATGAAGCCCTTGATATTGTTCGCGAAAACCGAAACATTGATGCTGTATTATTAGATGAAAACATGCCTGGTATTAGTGGTTTGGAAACTCTTACCAAAATAAAACAATTGCGTTCGGATTTGCCTGTAATAATGATTACCAAAAGCGAAGAAGAGCATATTATGGATGACGCTATTGGCGGAAAAATTGCCGATTATTTAATTAAGCCCGTTAATCCAAACCAAATAATTTTATCGCTTAAAAAAACCTTAGATAACAAACGTTTAGTATCTGATAAAACGAATACCGAATACCGTAAAGAGTTTGGAAATATTGGCATGACGCTCAGCGATAATTTAAGCTGGGATGAATGGAAAGAAGTGTTCAAAAAAATTATTTATTGGGAATTGGAAATGGACAAAGCTCAAGACAAAAGTATGCTTGAAGTTTTGAAAATGCAAAAAGCTGATGCCAATACGCAGTTCTTTAAGTTCGTTGAAAAAAGTTATGTGAATTGGTTAAATGGTAAAGATGCGAATGCGCCGACGATGAGTCACACCCTTTTGAAGAACAAGTTCATGCCTGAATTGGAAAAAAATGAAAATGTTTTTTTATTGGTGATTGATAATTTGCGTTACGACCAATGGAAAATCATTCAACCAATTTTACAAGATTATTATAAAGTTGAAAAAGAAGAATTGTATTGCAGTATTTTACCAACCGCAACTCAATATGCGCGTAATGCTTTATTCAGTGGTTTAATGCCAAGTGAAATGGAAAAGCGCCATAAAGAATGGTGGTTGAACGATGAAGATGAAGGTGGAAAAAATATGCATGAAGAAGATTACTTGCATGCGCAATTAAAACGTTTGGGTAAAGACATAAAATTCTCTTACAATAAAATTACCAATCACGCTGCAGGAAAAAAATTAGCGGACAATATCAATAACTTATTACAGAATAAATTGAACGTTATCGTTTACAATTTTGTGGATATGTTGAGTCACGCTCGCACCGAAATGGAAGTGATTCGTGAATTAGCAGATGATGAACCTGCTTATAGAAGTATTACTTTATCATGGATTGAGCATTCGCCATTAATGGATATCATTAAGCAATTAGCCGATAAAAAAATTAAAATTGTTATTACAACCGATCACGGAACAGTTCATGTAAAAGAGCCCACAAAAGTTTTGGGCGATAAAAACGTAAATACAAATTTGCGTTACAAGCAAGGAAAAGCCTTGGATTATAATCCGAAAGAAGTCTTCGAAATTAAAAATCCAAGCGATGCATTTTTACCGAAATTGCATCCGAGTTCACGATTTATTTTTGCAAAAGAAGACAGATTTTTCGCTTACCCGAATAACTTTAATTACTATGTAAATTATTATCGCGGTACGTTTCAGCACGGTGGTATTAGTTTAGAGGAAATGATTATCCCTTATATCACTTTAAGCGCAAAATAAATTGGCTAAGCTTGAGCTCGACATAACTGATGTATCAAAATTACCGGAAGCTTGCAAAAAATTAATTGAATTTGCAGGCAACATAAAAGTATTTGCATTTATTGGTGAAATGGGAGCAGGCAAGACTACTTTTATTAAGGAACTCTGTAAAATTTTAGGCTCCACAGATAGTTTTAGTAGTCCCACTTATTCAATCGTTAACGAATACCAATCGCCAAAAGGAAGATTATTTCATTTCGATTTTTACCGCGTTAAAGATGCCGAAGAGTTGTTTGATTTGGGTTTGGAGGAATATATAGATAGCGGAAATTATTGTTTTATCGAATGGCCCGATTTAGCCGAAACTTTTTTGCCAATTCCGTATCTGACAATTATCATCAAACAGAACCAAAATAATCGCTACTTTTGTGCTGAGATAATTGAGTGATGAAAAAATCTTTACTATTCATTTTTTTAATTTTTGCTTGCTACTTTTCTTTTTCACAAAAAGATAGTTTAAGTAACGCTCGTAAAAAAGGAAGTTTTTATTTTTCGTTTGGTTATACTAAATGTTCTTACAGTAAAAGCACAATTCATTTCGAGGATCACTCCGGAAAAATGAGAGATAATAATACTGGCCAGCCTACTAATTATGATTTCACACTTTACAATGCAAAGGCTTCTGATCGTCCCGATTACGATAAAATTCCTGATATAATAAATATAACGGTTCCTCAATTTGTGGTGCATGCAGGATATTATTTCAATAACAAACAGGATATAGGTATTGAGATGAATTACGATCACGCCAAGTATGTTGTTAACGATTGGCAAAAGGTGCACATACAAGGGCAGTTTAATGGGAATTATGTAGATAAAGACACGACTCTTAACCCACAAAACTTTTTACATTTCGAACACACTGATGGCGCGAATTTTTGGATGATAAATTTTTTAAAGCGTTGGAAATTTTATAATCCCGGAAAGAATTTTAATATTGGTTGGGTAGTGAAAGCGGGTGGAGGAATAGTTTATCCAAGAACCGATGTCACTATTTTTGGTGAACGTTTAAATAACAAATGGCACATTGCCGGATGGATTGTTGGCGCTGAGTCTGGATTACGCACTGAATTTTTAAAGCACGGTGTTTTTGAATTTACTGCGAAAGGAACTTTTGCAGATTACAGACAATGTTTAGTGTTAGGAAAAGGAAACGGACGTGCTCGCCATACATTTTTCACCGGACAGTTAACTGCAACTCTAGGATTTATTCTTGGCGGTGGACCAAAACAAAAATAATTTTAAAGAAAAAGAGCTGTCATCCTGATCCCGATAGCTATCGGGATGCCGAAGGATTAATTAGAATCCTGTTCCGAAGTGGTTCATACTTTCACGTTTCATAGGGTTAACTGTCATAACCGGAACGTTACTGATATCAACAATATGTTGAGCAGCTGTACCACTAAAAAATTCTTTCACTGATAAATCTGGTTTATTCATAATCATAACCAAATCAGCTTCAATTTTATTAGCGTATTCAACCACAGTTTCTGCAATGTGATCGCTTGCAATTGATTTGTTTGTACACGAAATATTTTTGCCTTTAATAAATTGTTTTACCTGATGAGCGTAAGCTAATAACTGATTTTCGTAAGCTAAATCGCTTGGGCTAAACACTGATAAAATACGAATAGAAGCGCCAAAGTATTTTGCCATTTGCACAGCTATATCTACTTTTTCGCGCGACTCACGTGATAAATCCAATGGTAAAAGAATATTTTCGCAACCATCACGGTGCTCTTTACCACGAATGGTAATAACAGGGCAAGGAGATTTACGAATTAATTTAGAAGCGCTTCCGCCAAAAATATCTTTAAATTTCATATGGCTTTCTAAACCAACAACAATTAAAGTTGCTTTTAGTTCATCAGCCATTTTATCGGTTTCAGTATAAACATCACCCTTTACGTTTTTGAATTCAACAGGAACTAAACCGCTTTCAGCCTCAGTTTGCTTAACCAATTTGGTTAAATCGTCGTAACGTTCTTGTCCGGTTTTAGAATATACATGAAGTATAACAAGCTTAGAATGAGTGTATTTTGCAAGGTTATAGGATTGCTTAACAGCTAATAACGATTGTTCTGTAAAATCGATAGGAATTAATACGATGCCTCTTTCTTTAACTTGCATAAGGTTAGGTTTTTAAGCCACAAAGGTATAAAATTTTAGCAATCTAAACGAATTGATAGTTTTTTTTGTTAAAACCATAAAAACTTACGATATTTGCAGCCCAAATTAAAACTTAAAACAATGGCAGTAAAGATTAGACTACAGAGACATGGAAAAAAGGATTCAGCTTTCTTTCATGTGGTAGTTGCGGATGGTCGTGCACCTCGTGATGGAAAATTCATTGAAAAATTAGGCGTTTATAACCCTAGCACTAACCCAGCAACTATCGACCTTAACTTTGATAAAACCCTTGATTGGGTGATGAAAGGCGCACAACCGACGGATACATGTCGCGCTATCCTTTCTTACAAAGGCATTATGCTTAAAAAACATCTTTTAGATGGTGTTAAAAAAGGCGCTTTAACTGAGGCACAAGTTGAACAAAAATTCAGCAAGTGGTTACAGGAAAAAGACGGCAAAATCAGCTCTAAAAAAGATCGTTTAGCAGGTGATGATACTAAAAAGAAGAATGATCAAGCTAAAGCTGAAACTACATCTAAAGAAGCAAAAGCAGCTAAAATAGCGGCTAAAGTTGCAGCAATTGTAGAAACTCCGGCGGTTGAAACTCCTGAGACTCCTTCAGCAGATACAACAACAGAAGAAACTCCGGCC
>JAYTSW010000258.1:0-6113 GCA_043745425.1 Sphingobacteriaceae bacterium
TGCATTAGCTGTTTCGGTATATCCTGCAGGTACTTCAAAATCGGATTTTGAATATGCTTTCTTTTCCAGCTTTACTAATTCCATCGTCATTTCACCCCCGCGCTCACCCCCTTTATTAATCATTTTCACAGGGAAACCTTCACAACCCGCTTCCTTTAATGCAATTTGTTTTTTTGATGAACTCATGGATTCATTCTTACTAATTGCTTCCGCATACTTTGCATAATCCGGTATATCTTTTGTATTCCAAACTTCAGAAGTTGTGCTGCTACTTGTAACAATCGCATGAATACATTTGTAACCATTTATAGTTTCGTTACCAATTTTTTTTACAGTATATGTATTATTGTCTTCATGATAACCGCCTTCTTTTGCATTCTTCTTTGATTTGGTATAAGTTTTAGCTTTGTCATTAATCATATAAATAACATCTTTTTCACTTGTCTTGATAAGAGAGGTCATGGTCATACCACCACCAGGCATTTTTGGTGAACTCATGTTCATTGTAGACAAAGAACCAAATTCTGAATGTTTTGTTATTGAAGTTCCATCCATTCCTTTTGAAGAAGAAATTTTGTATTCAAAAGAAGCGCCATTTTGAGAGACAGCAATTACTGAAGTAAGTAAAAAAGCTGATAATATGTTTATTGTTTTCATATGTTTAAATTTGAGATTAAATGTAGTAATTTTAATTAAAAAACTAATTGTATGAATAAGTTTAATAGAATTACCCCAATGTTGTGGACCGATAAGCTATCGGATACCATTGTTTTTTATAAAAACACACTTGGGTTTACAGTTAATGAGTCAAATGAATACTGGCGCTGGGCAGATTTAAGTAAAGATGGAGCTAATATTATGCTCGCGAAACCCAACGACCATGAAGGGTTTAAGAACGGTGATAAATTCACAGGTTCGTTTTATATTGGCGTTGATGATGCCGATAAACTTTGGAATGAACTAAAAGACAAAACTAAAGTATGCTATGCTATTGATAGTTTTGATTGGAGCTTGCGTGAGTTTGCCATTTACGATAATAATGGTTACATCTTACAATTCGGACACGAAATAAAAGAAAATTAAAATTGAGAATTGATACGTATAGAAACTATTATTACCATTATACTGATAAACATAGTAACGTATGATTTTAAAAATGGAAAGATCATTATGCAGTATACTAACATTCCAATACCGGTTATCAAAGCAATCCAACTTCCGTATTGAATGTGGTTTCGCACCATTAAAAAACAAACACTCAATAAAACTCCGGATAACATTAAAACATGACCGTCCATTAATAAACGTAATAAATCACGATCGTATGAACCTTTATGATTTTTAATTACAAAAATATCATGTAATAAACCCATAATAAAAAACCAGCCAGCTGCAATAAGTATCCAATAGTTCGAGAGAATGTAATCCATATAAAAATTTTATTAAAGGTAGTGAAATATAGTTCTCACAATAGTTTGTTTTGATAAAGGGAATCCTCCATGAAACAGAAGGCGGTCTTTACTTATGAACGGCTTCATCCTGTTCTGATAAATCAGGTAAAATAAATAGGATTAAGGCTGCAATACCAGGTAATACTAAGCTTATACAAAACCAGAGCCATGGTCGGCGCCCTACCCGTTTGGCAAAAAAATAAGTGATAAGTGGAACAGCTAATATTAACAATGCTCCCATAGATAAAAACATTGCTGCTCCCATGTTATTTCACTGCTATAATTAAATCGTTACTAACTTGAACTTTTTCAAGAACCTTCACTTTTAATCCGTTTTCTGTTAAATTATTTTTAATGCTGGTAAAAACTAGAGGTGACATCGTCTCTCGCATCGTATTATAAATTAATTTACCATTTGAGTTTAAATGGCTCGCTAATTCATTAATAAATTTTGTTTGTGTAAATTTTTCAGGGACTGTTGAAATAATAAAAATATCGACAATAATTACATCAAATAATTTTTTAGTGTTATTGATATAATCGGCGGCATCGTTTTTAATAATGTTTAAATTCCCGTAAGCTTCGATGCTGAATTCTTCTTTAGCAATTTCGATTACTGTTTCATCAATATCCACCAATTCAATAAATGCTTTCGATTTAAAATCTGTTCTTAGGGTTTCAACAATTGAACCACCACCCATGCCTAAAACCAATACATTCTGAACTGTATCGTCAAAATTAATTTCTTCTAAACCCCTGTGTAATATTTTTTGAAGTGAACCATAAGAATAATTACTGCTTTTTGTGTCCAATACTTTTTTTCCATCCGTTAAATTTATTTCCAGTTCACCACTTATTTTGGAAGTGTATTTTTTTAGAAGTTCGGAAACACAAAGCTGAATAATTTTTTCTTTAGCTGTTCCATTTTCACTTGGAACTTTGGCTAAGTATTTAGTGATCTGATTAAATCCCATGAGAAAATTACATCTTCACAATCTCCACTCTTCTATTCTTGGCTTTTCCTTCTTCTGTAGTATTATTCATAGTGGGTTTTTCTTGTCCCCACCCTTTTGAAGTTAAACGACCTTTATAAATTCCTTTTGTAATAACTGCATTCATTACTGACTTAGCACGATTTTCAGAAAGTGTTTTATTAGCTGCCGGTGTTCCTACATTATCAGTATGACCTTCAATACTCACTTTTAAAGCTGGATTTGCTTTTAGCATTCCAGCAATTTCATCAATTATTTTTTGTGATTCAGGTTTAATATCTGATTTTCCTGTTTCGAAATTTATGTATAAAGAAATACGGCCGTCGGTATTTAAGGCTGATAAAATATCGTTGGAAGTCACTTCCTGTTTCATTTCTTCTAATTCAAGAATGTTCACTTCGTAAAAATCATTATTATCATCACCTCCGGTAGTGATTTTTATCCAAACTGCTTCTTTTCCATTCTTCATTATCTTAAAAGTTCCGAAGCTTTCATCAGCTTGCACTAAAACCGTTGTGCCACCAACTTTCTTTGTAGCGGCTTCATAATTTCTAAGAATTTGTAATACACTTGGTTTTTGTACGCCAGATTCAGTATTAAAATCATAACGTATAAAAGTTCTGGTCCCTTCTCTGGTAATGTTATTCGTTCCACCTCCTGCAAGGCTAAATTCTACCGCATCAAAATTCTTTTTACAGTCTCCTATTTTATAATTTGTCATTCGGGTTGGAAACAAGGCGGGATCTTTACAACCCTCTGCATCTTGTGAAAAGGATAGCGTACTTAATAATAAAAATAAGGCTGTTACTACTTTTGAGATTTTCATAAAGAAGACGATTTTAGTTTAATTTAAGGTTAAGTAAATCTAAACTAATTCAGGCAATAAAAAAAATCAAAGCTTTTCTATATTGAGAAACAACTGATTATGTTGCGTTTTGAATACTTTTCCTAGAATTTTTTTTATTGGAAAGATAGTTTCAAATTCAACAGTTTCATTCACAATACAGCCTCCACCCTCGTCTACAATTTCAAAACGAATTTCAATATGTACCATATTTTTTACGTTTGCTTTGTATGTGATAATATTATTTTTCACATGAACGGTAAATGTATATTTGAATTTAACAGGAAAAAACAAAAAATTTAAACGTTCGTGTGCTTTATATTCGGTTTCACCAACAGATTCTATTTTGTAAATAACGGGATGAACATTTACAAGATTGCGCATTTTGCTTAACTGTTCTATTACATCCTTGGCGGGTTTGGTTAATTGGTGGCTTAGGTTCATTTAAAGTAAAGGTAATCTTATTTAAGATGAATTATTATAAGGTGTGAATGATGTAATTAATAGCAATAGTTATATAAGTCGTTATCCTTAGAAAGCCCTCACCTTTGCTTCAAGAAATATTAACCATAATTAAAACTTAAAAAATGAAAACAATAATTTTAACTGTAGTAGCTTTAGTGTTTGCAGGATCAATTACTTCTTGTAAAAAGGATTACACCTGTGCGTGCTCTAAAACATATACAACAAGTACTGGCAGTACAACTTACGATGACTACTCTGCTTACACTTATAATGATAACCGTAAACGTGCTGAAGATCGTTGTAATGCAAACAATACTCAGGGTAAAGATTTAGGCGGTAGTTACAGCATTAATTGTCATATTAAATAATTAAAGCATAAAATAAAGAATCCGCTTGTGGTAAGGGTTAAAGAGACCCACGCACAGACTGATTGTTTAGTTTGAACAATAGCGAAGGATTTGACTGAACATAGACCTAAGAGCCTTAACAGACAGATTCTTCGTTTTGTTTTTTAATTTCAATGGTTTAATACTAAACGGTAGGTTTCACTCAATAATTCCTTCATTCACTCATTCGTTAATTACTAAAATTATTTACACTAGATATTAAATGGGGTTTACTCATTTGCATTATCGGGTATGTCATAAAACTTTAAGTTTGTCAAAAAAACATCCTAAAAAATAGTTTATGAAATTAAATACCAAATTTTTAATTGCCTCTTCATTATCACTCCTTTCATTTACCTCGCTTAAATCTCAAACCTCAGTTGGCTATACAATTGACCTTTATGTTGATTTAAACAGCAATCTTATTCATGATGGTGGAGAACCTAATCTTAACAATGCATATAATATTGTTCCTGCAAGAGGACAAGCTACCTGCTCGTCAACGTATGGATCAGGTACTTTTTATGGTAATTGTCCAGGTGCCCTTTATGGCGGCTATGTAGCTTCATGTAATGCCAATAATTATGTAGCGGAAGTATATGATGTGGTAAATTTAATACAGCCAGGAATTACTGTTAGCAATAACGAAATGTTAGGAAGTACATTTTCTGTAACAAATATTCCTTTAAAACCATCCACTTTAAATCAAGCATTCATTACCAATATTTATACTCAATTTAAAAACACAAACGCTGCTTTTCCAACCATGTGGACGGATTCAAAATCAGGTGGTATTGTTGATACTGCAATGGGAACTATTTGCAACAATTCAACTATCGATTTAGGTGTTTTTAATAATTTTACAATCTACAATTTAAATAATTGTAACAATTTAAAAACAAATCTTAGTTTTAAAATTGACGGAACTACCATTGATACTTATTCTTTTGTTGGTGGCGCAACGAATAATTATTCTGTTATTCCACTTTCTACTGGTACTGTTCAGGTATGGTACGGAGCAATATTACCATATATGGCAGGTTTCTCTTATTCGGTGACTAATTTTCCTGCTCCATCGCCTGGGTATCATACTTTTTCAATTGAATCAGCTCCCGTAGGAATGAGCTATACTGCCACAACTGTTATGAAATCTGTATTCTATGTTAATGATTGCGGACAGTTCAGTGGCAATTCTTTTGTGGATTGTAATTCTGACTGCGTTAAAAATATCAGCGAATATTATCCAGGGTCTATAATGAATATATTATTAACAAACCCAACCAATACAATTATACTTCAACCTGATATGAACGGGAACTATACAGCTAATGCACCAATCGGAACTTATACCATTAATGTAATGCCATACGGTGGGTATATGGCTGCCTGTACTGGCAACACTGCTGTTACTACTGTTACAACTGGATCTACGTTTACACTTAACGTGCCTTTAATGGAAATGGCAGCACCTGCAACTGATTTTAAATCCTATCTTTTCTTATCGGGTGCAAATCCGGGACCTGGCGCAGTACCAGGAGGAACAATTACTATTAATGCATATAATTACCGATTCGGAAGCGCTTGTTCAGTTATACCAAACCCAACTACATTAAAAGTAGCATTACCTCCTTTAATGAGTTTTGGTAATGTAATCGGATCAACGCCTGCTCCAAGTTTTATTATAACTGCTGTAACAGGAGATACAATTGTTTGGAACAATCCAGCACCTAACGGCCTGCACCAGTTTACCGCGATCACAGCAACTAATGCTGTTATTGGGAACTCTTATTGTATTAAATCCATTATCTATCCTTTAGCTGATGGTGATATAAGTAATAACGCATCCAACAGATGTCAGGTTTATGGTGGACCTTTTGACCCTAATGATAAAACATCAGAAGCACCTACAATGGCATCTAACGGTGATATTGCACCTGGTACAACTGATTTAATTTATACTCTTCGTTTCCAAAAT
>JAYTSW010000259.1:0-6098 GCA_043745425.1 Sphingobacteriaceae bacterium
TTGAAATTTTCATTACTACATACCGACCCGCAAAGCAAGGCAAGAGCCGGAACTTTAGAAACCGATCATGGTACTATTGAAACTCCCATTTTTATGCCCGTTGGCACAGCTGGTACGGTTAAAGCTGTTCATCAACGCGAATTAAGTGAAGATATTAAAGCGCAAATAATTTTAGGTAACACATATCATTTGTATTTACGTCCGGGCCTTAATGTTTTAGAACAAGCTGGCGGCTTACATAAATTTAATGGTTGGGATAAACCTATTTTGACTGATAGCGGTGGTTATCAAATTTTTTCTTTAGCTCACCAACGTAAATTAAGTGAAGAAGGCGCAGAGTTTAAATCGCACATTGATGGCAGTAAACATTTTTTTACACCTGAAAGTGTAATGGATATTCAAAGAACTATTGGTGCTGATATAATAATGGCTTTTGATGAGTGCACGCCCTACCCTTGCGAATTAAATTACGCGAGAAACTCAATGGGACTTACACATCGTTGGTTAGATAGATGTGTTGATAGATTCAGAAGTACAGAACCAAAATATGGTTATCATCAGGAATTATTTCCCATTGTACAAGGAAGTGTTTATAAAGATTTACGAATACAAAGTGCGGAATATATTGCATCGAAAAATTGTTTTGGAAATGCCATTGGCGGATTAAGTGTTGGAGAGCCCATTGAAGATATGTACGCCATGACCGAAGTCGTTTGTGCTATTTTACCTACTGATAAGCCACGTTACTTAATGGGTGTTGGCACGCCAGCAAATATTTTAGAAAGCATTGCATTAGGTATTGATATGTTTGATTGCGTGATGCCAACTAGAAATGCGCGTCACGGATTATTATTTACAAAAAACGGTATTATCAACATAAAAAACGAAAAATGGAAAAATGATTTTTCTCCAATTGATGAAACGAGTGATTGTTTTGCCGATACTCAATATACAAAAGCGTATTTGCGTCACCTTTTGGTATGCGGAGAAATTTTAGCTTCTCAAATTTCTACTTTACACAACCTGCATTTTTATTTATGGTTAGTGAAAGAAGCTCGTAAACGTATTATTGACGGCACTTTTACCGAATGGAAAAATAAAATGGTTATACAAGTAAATCAACGCCTGTAAATTGCTAACGATAATTGATAAATATATTTTAAAAAAGTTTCTGGGGACCTATCTCTTCTCCATATTTCTGATATTGGCGATTTTTATTGTTTTCGATATTAAAGATAAAGTACAAACCTTCAGTACTGAAGATATTCCTACGAGAGAAATCATTGTCGATTATTATTTAATGTTTATCCCTGTTTACGGCAATATGTTTAGTCCGCTGTTCACATTCATCTCCATAATATTTTTCACTTCTAAAATGGCGCATCGCACCGAGTTTGTTGCTATTTTAAGTGCAGGCGCAGGGTTTAACCGAATTTTAAAACCGTATTTGATTGGCGCGTTTATTATTGGGTTTTCATCTTTACTTTTAAATCATTTTGTGATTCCAAAAGCACAAAAAATAAAAATTGGCTTTGAAGATAAATGGATAAACAAAGGTTATAGTACCGACGATAAAAATATTCACAAAATAATTGCGCCGAATACTGTTTTGTATATGGAGAGTTATGATAACCGTATTAATACCGGAAGAAAAATGTCGATAGAAACTTTTGTGAATCACAAACAACTTTCCATTTTGAAGGCTGATGAAATGAAATGGGATACCATAAATAAACAATGGCTTTTAACCAACGTGTTTGAAAAAACAGTTACTCAGCAAGACAGATTAGATACATTAGTAAAAAATCAAAAGCCAATTCATAAAGAGAAACACACTTATTCTGCCACAAAAACAATTAAAATTGATTTTACGCCAGCCGACATGTGGCGTTTTGAGAGTAAATATGAAACCATGAACACACCCGAGTTAATTAAATATATTACACGTGAAACACAAAAGGGTTCAAGTAACATCCCGTTTTTTGAAGTAGAACTACACAGAAGAACTTCCTTTCCATTCGCAACGTTTTTGTTAACTATTATTGGCTTGGCCATTTCATCCCGTAAAGTACGAGGTGGTGTTGGCTTACAAATTGCATTTGGCATGCTGTTAAGCTGTTTATATATTATGTTAATGTATATTTTCACAACCATTGCCACAACAGACTCTGCATCCTCATTATTTGCAGTTTGGGTGCCCAATATAATTTTTTGTTTTGTCGCCTTTTATTTTTACCGAACTGCGCAGCAATAAACATGCGTAACATATTTACCAACATACAGAATAAGTACACGCCTCTACAAATAATTCTGGGCTTGGGAATACTTTTTCGTTTGTTAGCAGTTATTTTTTCGAAAGGTTTTGGTTGGTTTGATGATCATTTTTTAGTAGTTGAAGCTGCGCAAAGTTGGGTAGATGGTTACGATTACAATTATTGGTTACCCGATGTAAACTTTCCGGACCGACAACCGCAGGGACATCCCTTATTTTACGTGGGCATTCATTATTACATTTTCAAATTTTTTACGTTTATTGGTTTAACGGATCCGCAAACCAAAATGTTTTACTTACGATTATTGCATTCGGCATGGTCGTTATTAATTATTACTTACGGTTACAAAATAACTGAGCATTTATCAAACAAAAAAACAGCCTTGTATGTTGCAGGATTTTTATCACTGTTTTGGTTTATGCCTTTTTTAAGTGTAAGAAATTTAGTTGAATTTGTCTGCGTGCCTCCACTTTTAATTGCCACATGGTTATTACTAAAAGAAAAAAGTTATAGAAATTATTTATTTGCAGGAATCTGGCTCGGAATTGCACTTTCCATTCGTTTTCAAACTGTGTTTTACCTTGCGGGAATTGGTCTGGCTTTATTAATTGCAAAAACTAATTTCAAATATTTAATAACTTGCTTGCTTGGTTTTTCATTGGTATTATTGATAACACAGTGTTTAGTTGACTATATTATTTGGGGGAGAATATTTGCAGAACTTGGAGCTTATATTCAATATAATATTGATAATGCTACAGTTTACGGAACAGATGTATGGCATATGTATCTCGATTTGATTTTAGGGTTGTTAATCCCACCATTAAGTTTTTTATTATTTGGAGGCTGGTTGGTTAGTTGGAAAAAAATCCCCATACTGTTTTGGCCGGTTTTATTTTATCTTGCTTTTCACACCTACTTTCCCAATAAACAAGAACGATTTGTTTTAACCATCATGCCATCTCTTATTATTATTGGTACAATCGGGATGTTTTCTATTTATGAAAAATATAAAAATCGTGTTAACCTAAAATTATTTAAGTTTTCACGAGGATTTGTTATTGTATTAAATATTATTCTGATTTTTATTTTAAGTCTTTCTTACTCTAAACGCAACCGTGTTGAAGCAATGACCTATCTTCACAATCAACCTGATTTAAACATGGTGATGATTGATGATAGCAATAAAGAAAATGATTTTACTATGCCGCCGCTTTATTATTTAGGCAAATGGCATTCAGTAATAGGAATAACCAAACAGTTTAATTTAGATAGTGTAAAATATCAGTTTAGTATAATACCTGACAGTGTTAAACCTAATTATATTGTTTTTTGGAGAAATGAAAATATAGCTGCCAGAGTGGCTAGTTTCAGAAAATTATTTCCACATACTAAATACATCACCACCATTGAACCCAGTTTCATTGACAAAACTTTAAATTGGTTAAATCCTTTAAATGACAATGAAACTACTTATATTTATAAACTAAATGAGTAAGATTTTAATAAAGAACGCGACTATGGTTAACGAAGGAGAAATCGTTAACTGCGATATATTGATTGACGGAAAAATCATTAGCAAAATTGAGCGCGAAATTGAAGAACCTAATGCAACAGAAATTAATGCTGAAGGTTTACATTTATTTCCAGGAATAATTGACGACCAAGTTCATTTTCGTGAGCCAGGATTAACGCATAAAGGCGAAATTTATACCGAAGCAAAAGCTGCTGTTGCTGGTGGAGTTACCAGTTTTATGGAGCAACCCAATACTATTCCTCAAGCAACAACACTAATTGAATTAGAAAAAAAATATTCACGTGCAGCAGAATGCTCTTTAGCCAACTATTCGTTTTCGATGGGTGGCACTAATAAAAATCTAGAAGAAGTTTTAAAAGTTGATTTCTCTAAGGTAGCTGCCTTAAAATTATTTTTAGGTTCTTCAACCGGAGATATGTTAGTCGATAATGAAAAAGCATTAGAAGGTTTTTTCTCTCAAGTAAATTCTATTATTTGCACACATTGTGAAGATGATGTGATGATAAAAGAGACTCAAAAACGAATTATAGAAGAATACGGCGAAGATATTCCTGCATACTTCCATCCTGTTATCAGAAATGAAGAAGCTTGTTACCGTTCGTCTTTTCACGCTGTTCAGTTAGCAAAGAAACATAATACACGTTTACATGTATTTCACGTTTCAACCGCAAAGGAATTAAGTTTATTTACTAATAAAATTCCTTTAAAAGAAAAACGCATAACTGCTGAGGCTTGCATTCATCATTTATGGTTCACTGACGAAGATTATAAAACCAAAGGCAATTATATTAAATGGAATCCTTCTATTAAAACTCAGTACGACAGAGATAAAATTTTTGAAGCTGTATTAAATGGAACGATTGATGTAGTAGCAACTGATCACGCTCCGCATACCATTGACGAAAAATCGCAATCCTATTTAAAAGCACCAAGTGGTGGTCCTTTGGTACAACACAGTTTGCAAGCCATGTTACAATTTTATAAACAAGGAAAAATAACTTTGGAACAGATTGCAGAAAAGATGTGTCATAACGTTGCTGATTTATTCAGAATTCAAAAACGTGGTTACATCCGCGAAGGTTATTATGCCGATCTTGTTTTGGTTAATTTGAATATGCCTTATACAGTAACTAAGAAAAACATTCTTTCAAAATGCGGATGGAGTCCGTTTGAAGATTACACTTTCAATAGCACAATAGAAAAAACATTTATAAATGGGCATTTGGTGTACAGCGATGGCAAATTTGATGAAAATCAAAAGGGAGATAGATTGCTTTTTGACTAACTTAATTTCAATTGCCTGATGCTTCATTAATTTTTGATAAGTTAAATATTGTAATTTTATTTAACCTAAACATTTAGATTTCTGTTTTTACTCAATAAAGTTTCAGTTTTACTCACTGAATTCTACTTTTTACATAATAATCGATTTTATTAGGAATTATGCTCGAATAAATAATTGATTTTTATATGTAAATACATTAGATTTGGTTAATAAAAGAAGCGTAAAATGATAAAATCTACTTTAATAACTTTCATTCTATTTTGTTCAACTATTGGTTTTGCACAGAATTCAGATACTCGCATTAAGGAAACAACACCAATTGCTTCGAAAGCTGGATTGGGAGAAAGTCCACAGACTCCTCGGAAAGAGGAAACAATTGGAACTACTCCAATGATCAACTTGGGTACTCCAACGCTAATGCCTAATAATGGATCAAGCGGAGAAAATGATCAAAAAAATGGTCAAAATGTAAAAAATGCAACAAAACCTCATTAACATGAAAAGACTTTTTACCCTATTAATAATTCTTTCCAGCCTAAAAATTGCTGCTCAGGCAAACGATAATTGTCTTAATGCAATAAATCTAACCGTAAACGGTCCTTTACTTTGCGGACAAACCATGAATGCATCAGCATCAGGTCTTGAAACAAATGAGTGTTTTGTCAATTATGGTGGTGTTAGTGAGTCTACAGTTTGGTATAGTTTTACTGCTAGCCAAACACAAATGGTTTTTAATTTCATTGCTACGAATAATCCGCCATGTGTGCCGACTCTTCAGGTTTACGGGCCATTTGCTGGTGTTGCAGCCGGTTGTTCAAGTTCCGCAGTTTTTGGTGGACCGTGTGGCGGTTATAATTGGCTAACCAACAACACTTATCAAGGTTCAGAATTTTCAACCTTTTTGCAATCAAACGGCGACCCTGGTAATCATATGCTCCTAACTGGTTTAACCGTCGGTAGTGTTTATCTTATCCACATTCAAGGTGAGTATGGTGGTTTTCCT
>JAYTSW010000260.1:0-1673 GCA_043745425.1 Sphingobacteriaceae bacterium
GAGCCTGTAAATAATTTTGTGTAAGTGTTAATTATTAAAGTTGGCATCTTTCGTCAAAGATAATTAAAAATTGATTAAGAATTATACCCCAATTTCTGATTTGATTTTTCCATTTTTTTTCAATGATATTTATTGCAAGATAAATGGATTTTAAAGCTGAATTATCATCGGGATAAATCGTTCTGGTTTTAGTGTATTTTCGGATAGTGCTATTAAGGCTTTCTATTGTGTTTGTTGTATAAATCATATTTCGAATTTCAATTGGATATTTAAAAAATGTTGTAAGTTCAGTCCAGTTTCGCTCCCACGATAAGATTGCATGAGGATACTTTTTAATCCACTTCGATTTAAATTTTTCAAATGCCGCTAAGGCTGCATCAATATTGATTGCATTATATACCTCTTTCAGATCAGCAGCAAATTCTTTTCTATCACTCCAAACCACATATTTACTAGAGTTTCGAATTTGATGGACAATACAAAGTTGGGTATCAGTATTTGGAAAAACTGCTTTTATCGCACTTGTAAATCCTTTTAGGTTATCAGTGCTGGCAACCAGAATATCTTCCACTCCACGCGCCTTTAAATCAGTCAAAACACTCATCCAAAAAGAAGCACTTTCATTTTGATTAATCCACATCCCTAATACTTCTTTTTTCCCTTCTTGGTTTAATCCAATAACTAGAGAAATGGCTTTATTTATTACCTTTCCATTCTCTCGTACTTTAATAACGATTGCATCCATCCATAACGCATAATAGATTGATTCTAATGGTCGCTGCTGCCATTGCTTCATATATTCTATTACTCTAGAGGTAATATTTGATACCGTTGTTTCGCTTATAGTCAATCCATAAATATCCATTATTTGATCTTCTATATCTCGTGTGTTCATTCCCCTAGCATAAAGACCAATGACTACATCTTCAATTTTATCAATCATTCTTTCATGTTTAGGAACAGCAATTGGAGAAAAGCTACTATTTCTATCTCGTGGGATATTTAAGGCTATGTCCCCAATCGAACTTCCAACTGTTTTTTTACTGGATCCATTCCGATAATTCCCATCAGGACTTTCTGCATGTTTGTCATGCTCAAGATGTTCATCTAGCTCTGCCTTTAGCATGGCTTCAATGCCATATTTATAAAGTTCTGAAAGCATGTTTTTTGCTTCCGATTTGTCTTTGATTTTGCCAAATAACTGTTCAGCTATTTGTTGCATTGGATTTGGTTCTTTTTTTAGTTTCATAATGTATTAGTTAAAGTTAAAAATAATTTTTCACTTTTTCCCTATCGGGGGGGTACCCCCCCGATAGGGAAAAAAACTAACACTTACACAAAAACCTTTACACTTCCTAAAGACACCACAATGTTTATTTCTATAATTAAAAACAATCTTATTGTTGAAAAATTTCGTGCGCTTTCTACGATAAAAGACACGTTTATATATTTAGGGAATCAACTCAAATCATCCTATTCTATTGACCCTTCTGCACTATCTATTCTTCAATATGAATATCAATATGAAATGAGAGATGCAATAATTACAGATCAACTAAATTACGAGATGATAATTAATGAATACTTTCAACTCAATCAAAAATTTAAATTGATAAAACAAAAAAAAGAGACAATTTTAAATACCGATTATCTACATGAATCTAACTATCAAT
>JAYTSW010000261.1:0-1672 GCA_043745425.1 Sphingobacteriaceae bacterium
GCGGAGAAGGAGGGATTTGTAACAATCACTCTTTCACCGTATAGCTTTAGTTTCAGAGGTTTTAAATATTCGGAGCACCGAATTTAGCACCTAATAAACACAATCAAAAAAGGTAAAATCGTATGAAGTAAAAGTAACAATTAATTATATAAATACCAAACACATAAGCATTTTTTGTATATGTTTTTTCATTAAAATATTAGAGTTTCATTTGGTGAAAAATATTCAAATATTGAAGATAATTCAATCAGTTATTAGGTCTTTCACTTGTTCAATTTTTAACCCAGTAAATTCACAAAATTCTTCTACAGAAACAAATTGATGTTCGTTTTTTGAATATTTTACCTTCATCATTTCTAAAAGCTTTCGGCAATACCGCTCACTTTTTCCTGTAACCCTCATAATATCCTTTGGGTAAATACATATCCTTTTAGTGTTGTTCATACATTATCTATGCTTTATCTATGCTTTTAACTGCCTTTTACTCCCTATTTATTGCAAACAAATATATTTCAAGTATTTCGATTATAAAACGGCAATAACGGCATAAACAACACCATTGGTTATTAAACGGAACACCTGTGTTGCCGAAGGCGACACGGTGCAATACTTTTGTATTGTCAAACAAAATTTATTCGCGATAAAATTAGTTTGATGTGTTGCAACACTAATTCAATTAGTATAAATCATTAAAAAATAAAAAATGGCTAGACAAAAAGGCATTATAAAAATAAAAGGAAAACTAGGAGGTATTTCCTTTTACAAAACACAAGACGGGCATTTAGCTCGTGAAAAAGGTGGCGTTGATGCTTCACGCATTGCTAAAGACCCTGCTTTTGCTCGTACACGTGAAAATGGGGCCGAGTTCGGCTCCTCTGCAAGTTCAGGCAAATTATTACGAAGTGCTTTAAGAACGATGTTAATGACTGCTGCCGATAATCGTGTAGCATCTCGATTAACAAAGTTGATGACTAATATTAAAAACTTAGATGCGGCCTCTGTAAGAGGTAAAAGAAACGTTGGAATCGCTATTGCTTCACCGGCTTCAAAAGCGCTGTTAAAAGGCTTTAATTTCAATGACAAAGCAATCTTAGGTAGCATTTTGTTTAAACCTTATACTGTGGCAACTGCAACTGGAGTAATTACTATTAATGGCTTAGTGCCAATTAATGATATTGTTTACCCTGTTGGAGCTACGCATATCAGTTTAAAAGGTTCTTGGGCAAAAATTGATTTTGTAAATAGCATTTCAGATGTGAAGCTGTCTAATGTTGTAAACTTACCGATTAATGCAGTATCAACAAATGTTATTTTAACACCAACTGCACCGCCTGTTGGTGCAGGAACTAACGTGTATGTATTACAATTGGAGTTTTTCCAAATGGTAAATACCGTGCAGTACTCTCTAAAAAATGGCACTTACAATGCGTTAAGTATTGTTGAGGTTGCCTAATCAAAAGCCCTAGGCATTTATGCCCAGGGCTTTTAAAAACAAAAAATTATTTATTACTAAAAACAAAAAAATCATGAAACTCATAGACAGATTAAAAGCACCAACACCAAAATTCTTTAGAATTTTAAGAAATGTTGGATTAGGATTAGCCGCCGCAGGTGGTGTAATCATAGCATCTCCAATTGCTATCCCTACACTGATAGTAACCATTGGTGGTTA
>JAYTSW010000262.1:0-1670 GCA_043745425.1 Sphingobacteriaceae bacterium
GGACATTGGGAAACGCCCGATTATGACAGAGCCACTAAGAAAATCACCATTAAGTTTGAAGGCGGTTTGCAGTCTTTGAAGGTGAGAAGGTATTAAGTAGGCTTTGAACTAAAATATTAAATAAAAAAGCGAATCTGAGGAGTTAAAATCTTTAGGTTCGCTTTTTTTATTACCCATTGCTTAATAAATAACAATCTTTGAAATATGCACTTTTTCTCCTTTACTAACTTTTAAATAATAAGTTCCTTGAATGATGTTTTGGACTCGCATTTTATCACCTGTATGTGTATGCGTCTGTTCTTGTCCCATTAAATTAAACAGTTGAATATCAGCATTTTTTAGATTATTTGAAAGCATTATTTTAAATTCTCCCTGACTTGGATTGGGATAAATTTTTACTTCATCGTCTCTTATTTCTGTTTCATTCGCCAAGGCAATTTGAATACTGATTAATAAAGGTTCAGAGGTTTTTGAGCAACCATCTTTACTAACCGTTACCGTAAATTTCCCCGTCTTTTTTGTTTCATAAGCAGCACTTATTGCATTGGCAATAATGGTATCATTTTTTGCCCACTGATAACTCAATCCTGTGCCAGCATTAGCAGTCATTTTTACAATAAATGGCTCAGTAATTACCGTTTTGATGTCGGTAGAAATGATGGCATCGGGCAGGGGTTTTACCTCAATTGGAATAACATTGGAATACCCAATTTGGGGGCATTTTTCGTCTTTTACGCCCAAACGATAAGAACCCGATTGGGTAATCTCATAATTGGCGGTAGTGGCATTTATGATATCTTTTTCATCCTTTTGCCATTGCAAAAAAGTGCCATTGGTAGTGGAAGTAATGGTTGTTTTGTCTCCCTGACAAAAGGTAAGTTTTGAGGCTTTGATTTCTATGGTTGGTAAAGAACGAATATTTACCTTTAATTCTTTGGAAGTAACTGAATTTAAACAAGTTAAATCTTTGATGCTAACTGTATAATCCCCCGAAACCCCAACATCTTGAACGGCATCTTTTCCTTCTGAAAGTAAGTCTTTTCCATCCTTTTGCCATTGATAACTAACGCCTTCGATTTTTGGGATTGAAAGTTTAACTCTTTCACCTGGGCAAGCATCAGTAATGCCTGAAATTTGTGGAGGAGAAATTGTGCTGAAAGCGTTTCCACAGAATTTTATTTTGCGCAGGGCATAGCTGTTGTTTTTATAATTATTAGTTGATTCCAAAGATAAGACTATTAAATTATTCTCATTATCAATCTCAAAATTTACAATAGATGAATTATTCAATGCAGGCTCATTATATTCTCCAATAACTTCATCATTTTTATTTGATACTACAATCTTACTAAATCTATTAAAACAAGAATTATAAGAACTATCTGGACAATAAGTGTATTTTATATAATTGTTACCCAAATCGTCAAACTTGATGTCATTCGTTAAGGAATTAATGTTCACTGGTTTTTGCCAAATCATTCTACCATCATTATACTTTACTTTTATTGTGTACAATGTACTTAAATATTCATATTTGATGTAGAGGAAATTATCAACTTTTCTGAAATCTACAACTCCAAGTGGACCAGATAATCTCCATTGTAGATTTCCATCATAATCATACAAATTTAACATACCAACTATGGAACCAGCTCTCGAAACAGGTGAAT
>JAYTSW010000263.1:0-1668 GCA_043745425.1 Sphingobacteriaceae bacterium
GTGTAGATGCTGACGAAATCACCAGTCAGAACATGCAGGGAATTAAGGAAGCAATTATTAATGCCAATCAACAACGTCAAGACCTTAATAGAGATATTAGTAAAGTGAATTCCACGATGAAATTCACAAAAACAAAACTCATTTTAAGTTATATCTTCTTAATCGGGTTTTTTCGAAAAAAAATAAAAAATAATATCCTGCGAGACATCGAGACACAAAAAAATACTATTGCTCAATTAGAATTACAAAAAGAAAATTCATTTGTAAATCTTGATATTGACTTTGATGATGAAATTAAAGTTATGTATGAAAAAGTCGTATTGAGTTTTAAAAATTTAATTAGTTCAATAAAAATTTGGGACATAACGCATGCTGTTCATCAAGATAATATTGCCTCACGCTCCTTTGCTACGACAATTGAACAAAAGAAAGAAGTTCGATTTGAATATAAATCTTTAGAAGATATTAAATCAAAGTATTCCTCTTTGCTTTTTAAAAATGCGAACGGCTCTGATATGTACTTTTATCCTAATTTTATTGTCGTTAAAGCTAGTGAGGGGAAATTTGGATTAGTAGATTTCAAGGAACTTGAATTTCGTTTTAGTACAACAAGATTTGAAGAAAGAGACCAAGTGCCAAAGGACAGCAAGGTGATTGACACTACTTGGGCAAAAGTTAATAAAAATGGTACCCCAGACAAGAGATTTAAAGACAACTATCAAATACCAATTGTTAGATACGGAACAATCAATTTGAAAACTGCAACAGGTCTGAATGAAGAATATGAATTTAGTAACTATGAATATTGCGAGCAATTCGCTCAAGACTTCCTTGATTATCAAAAAATCATTAATTCATTACATCACATTGAACAAGATACTTCAAACGTTAGCCAACGATTTGAAAAAAAACAAGTGAATAATATTAATGACACAACAGAAATTCAAGAAATAATTCTTAAAGGTTTAGAATTTAAATATTTGGTAAGTAACACGAATGACATTGATGCGCTAAGGACTAATTTCTCAAAACTTAAATCCATCATTGAAAAATTAAAATCATACCCCGAAAGTAATGCGTATGTGGAAAATATATATTTAGCAATTGCAAGTTACATAAGACAATATTCTAACAGAGGAGAATTAGAGGATGAATCCATAGCAATGTTTTTAAAACCAAAGGATATTGATATGTCTGCATTTTATTTTCGTTCATTAGTCAATTGCTCGACAAATTTTTACAAAGAAAAAGTTTGTGAAATCAATAACTTGACTAGCCAAGCAGATAAAGAAAGTAGCGTTGATGAAATTCTGGGAAGTGCAACTAAAATTAGAGAAGAATTAAAAACCAATTGTTCATCCGTAGATAAATTTGATTTAGCCTTACAAGCATTGGATGAAATAGAAACACAATGTGTAATTCTCAAAGCCGCAAGAACCATAAATTAAAACCCAACTAAAAACATCATTAATAGTTTTAGCATGATTGCGATTAAATCATACGTTACTGCGCATAGCATCAAGCCGGCTTAACGAAAATCCCCGCGCAAAAAATCCCAACGAAGAGTAAACCTCGTTGGGATTTTCGTTTAAGCCCTTGTTGAACGACCGCGCGGGGGCTTTACCTATGCAGTTTCAATCGTTCTATTTTCTCTTTTGATTTTTTTCA
>JAYTSW010000264.1:0-6062 GCA_043745425.1 Sphingobacteriaceae bacterium
AGGAGGAATCGCAACTTTACACATGGTTGTTTAGGATTGCCACCAACGAATCACTCACTTTTTTAAGGCAAAAACAGAAGCGAAATACAACTTCTTTGCATCCTATTGAATATCAATTAAGTAAGTCTTTAGAGAGTGATGTTTATTTTAATGGTGATGATATACAATTAAAGCTTCAACAAGCTATTTTAACTCTCCCTGAGAAGCAAAGGATAGTATTTAATATGAGGTATTATGATGAAATGCCTTATGAAGAAATGAGCGGAATACTTGAAACATCAGTAGGGGCGCTGAAAGCATCGTACCATCATGCTGCAAAAAAGATAGAAGAATTTTTAACGGCCGATTAAACCTAAAAGGAATTATAGCGTCAAACCTTACGAAATGAGCACGAACGAAGAAAATAGCAATAACAAGAAGAATGAAAACAATCCGTTTTCGTTGCCTGAAGGCTATTTTGGCTCGTTTGGTAAAAAGATGATGTTGAAGATAGAATTGGCAGAGGAATTGAAGGAGTTTAAGGTCTTATCATCGCTAGATAAAAAATTACCATTTGCTACACCTGATAATTATTTTGCATCAAGCGAAGTAAAGGCAGAATTAACGGCGTATTCAAACTTATCAGCAGTTAAAAAACAAAATGGTTTTGCAATTCCTGAATTGTATTTTGAAACATCTGCTAAAGTGATTGAAAATAAAATTGAACTAGCTGAAGAATTAAAAGCGTATCCAACTCTTTATAGTATTGAAAAACAAAATGCATTTACGGCGCCGAAAAATTATTTTGAAGGATTAAGTCATGATGTTCGCGAAAATATTTTCTCTTCTCAAAAAGAAGAAAGTGGTTATAGGAAAATTCTTCTCCCGATAGCTATCGGGATGGTATTCAACAAAAAAACAGCTTACGCGATTGCAGCAACTGTAGTTTTAAGTTTAGGTTTGTATTTTTTTAATTCAGGTGAAGATACCGTTACCGAAAACTGTAATGGTTTAGCTTGTTTGGATAAAAACGAAATTTTAAAAGGAAATCAACTATTAAATTTAGATGATGACGCTTTAATGGAAATGGTAAATGCCGAAAAATTATCTAAAAATTTAAACGATAATTTAAAGGAAACCAAAAAAGAAACTGCTAAACAAACAAAAGAAGATTACGCTTTAGAAAATATTGATGCTAACGATATTGTAGATGAAATTTAATATTAAATATATATTGGTGTTGATGATTGCAGTATTCGCAAGCACTGCAGTGCTTGCGCAAGCCGGCAAACACGATAAGATAGAAGCGCTTAAAGTTTCTTTTATCACCGATAAGGTAAATTTAAGCACCCAAGAAGCACAAAGTTTTTGGCCACTCTATAACGAGTACAACGATAAGATAAAATTTGCCCGTAAAAATTTCAGACAACAATACAATAACATAAACGATTTTAAAACAGATAAAGAAGCTGACGATTTTTTAAGTGCTGAATTAAAACTAAAACAAACCGAAGTTGATTTGCAAAAGGAATATTACGAGAAGTTTAAAAAAATATTAGGTGCCAAAAAAACAGGCTTACTAAAAAAAGCTGAAGAAGATTTCAAAAAAGAAATTATTAAAAGCATTAAAGGTAACGGCAGCGACTAGTGAATAAGTATCAAAAATTGATATGTTGTTTTGTGATGCTGAGCCTTTATTTAGGACTCAGTAATTCTTTTTATGCCCAAACTGATTCAACTGCAGTGTTGGCCTCAAAAAAAATGAAAAAATTTAAAGAGCCGAAACATTTTTTTAGTAATACTATTTTTTTAGATTATTATAACAAACCTTCGGTTGATTTAAAAGACACCTCTCGTATTGGTAAGCAATTAGGTTCTTACGGCGTTGCTCAAACCTGCATTAGTTTTTATGCCCCACTACTTACAATAAATAAATATAATCGCGATAGCACTATAAATTCTAATTTTCATTTGTTATTAGCAGGTACCGCTTATTATTTGCAGCCAAATTTTTCAGGGATATCAAAACATACTTTAGCAAAATATGGTTTAGGTGTAAGAGCTATTTACAACACAGGAAAAAAATCTATTTTCTTTATAGAGTCAACTCCATTTTTAACGCAGGATGTTACTGCAGGTAGCGCCTCTAACGGCACTTGGCGTATGTCAGGCACATTATTATGGAGTTATTCTCCATACAATAAATTTAATCTTAGGTTAGGTGCAACAAAATCATTTTTATTCGGTAATCGTTTTTATTTACCATTTGTTGGTGTAAGATTTGGCAAAGTGGATGGCGTTAATTTCAGTATGCAATTTCCTAAAAACGTAAGTTTAAATGTGCCTTTAGGAAATGTATTCCGCTTATCATTATATACCAAGCCGCAGGGTGGTGTGTTTAATTTCTCGAATCATGATACAGTTTACAATAGCAGGTATTATAAAAATGCAAATATAAATCAGGAAAAAACAATACATTTCGGACGTTATGAATTATTAACAGGCTTAAGAGTGGATGTGGTGCCATGCCGTTGGTTTAATTTTTATTTATCAACGGGCTTCAGTACAAGAAACGGAATTGCATTTTATTCGAATGGATTTAATAAACGAAATAAATTTCAGTATGCAGATTTTTATTCAAGAAATCCTCAAAATTCTATGTATGTAAATTTTGGAATGACGTTCAGAATTGGAAAAACAAAATCGTATTACAATAACAGAAACATGTACGAAGCTATTGATTTAAATAATTCAATTGACCCAGGTGATAGTAATGTAAACCCAGGTAATGGAAATATTACAATTCCTAAAAAGAAAATACCGAAGAATTTAAAACCTTCCGAAATTCAGGATTTGATTGACGCCAACGATTTTTAGAATGGAAAATATAAGAGGGATGACGGAAGATGTATTTTAGTTTAACCCATTTTCCCTTTGCCATTTTACATCTTACCTAAAATCGAACTCCCATTCCAAACTCAATCACCTGATAAAATAAACGAACCCTCGATTCTTTTATAGGAACCGAATTAAATTCAACGCTGTAAATAATATTTGTGAAAAAATTATCTCCATTATACCCAAATTGGGCTCTGCCATTGGCGTAAGTAGGAATATTAGCCCTCCAAATATTTGTACCCGGTTGTTGATAGTTTTGAAACTGAACGCCACTTCCTGCTAAAACAACAGGTGTAAAATGAAATTTCCCCATTACAAATTGATAACCTCCTCCGAAACTAATAATTGTGGTAAAAAAATCACCCGCAATAAATCTATTAAGGTTAGGATAATTAGTTGTTTGATTGGAAGGAACAATATTACTGTCGGTTTCAATTCTCTGATATCTTTCCGAAACAGTCATTAAAAAAGAACCGGCACTTTTCTTTTGTCTTTCTGATTGTGCAAAAGCGGCATTCAACGAAAAGTTTTTATTAAAATTAAATCCAAAATTCATGCCGCCTTCAATAACATGTAAATTTTTGGATTGCGGAAAACCAAGAGAGTCTTGCTTCCAATCCGGATAAAACTTTTTATAGTCACTTAAATAAAATCCTTTGTAATCTCTGTAAAAAATAGTCCAGGCCACAATTCGCCCCTGAATATTCACATAATAATCTTGAAATTTAGTAACACCGAATTTTTTTTCGTGAGCAGCACTTCCGGGCAGACGAAAACCCATTGAGATATAAAATTTCTTTATTCGTAATGCACCACCAACTACACCGGGAATAGAAGGATTCCAATCAAAACTTTTTCCGTGATGATCACGATTACTCACATTAAAAATAATCTGAGGAAAAACATATTTTGGTTTAAATAAAAAGTTTTTTGGAAATACTTGAATGTTTTCTGGAACGCCACCACGTGCTTTTTTTACAGCACGTAAACTGTCTTTCACTTCTTTTTTGCGTTGATTAATATGCTCAACGCGTTTTTGTACTGCTATTTTTTTTTCTTTTCGCGATTGCGAAAAGGAAGAAGTAGAGTAGGTGAGAAGCGAAATAAGTAAAATGAAACAATACTTATGCATACTGAAATCAAAAAATATGTTTTTCGGCGTGATAGGATGAACGAACCAAAGGTCCGCTTTCTACAAAGCGAAACCCTTTTTCTAATGCAATCTCTCGGTATTTTTTAAATTCATCTGGGTGCACAAAACGCGCAACAGGTAAATGTTTTGGTGTTGGTTGTAAATATTGTCCTATTGTCATTACATCACAATTTACATTTCGTAAATCATTAATCGTTTGTAAAACTTCTTCTTCTGTTTCTCCCAAACCTAACATTAATCCGCTTTTTGTTTTTACACCTGCATCATGTAACCGTTTTATAACTTCAAGACTTCTATCATACTTAGCTTGTATCCGTACTTGTGCAGTTAAGCGTCTTACTGTTTCAATGTTATGTGAAACAATATCTGGCTTCACATCAATAATACGCTGAAGGTTTTCCCAATTTCCTGCAAAATCCGGAATCAAACATTCGAATTTTGTTTCAGGACTGATGCTTCTTATTTCTTTAATTGTTTCTGCCCAAATAATAGAACCGCCATCTTTTAAATCATCGCGATCGACAGATGTAATAACACAATGTTTTACCCCCATTAATTTTACAGAGTTCGCTACACGTTTGGGTTCATCCCAATCTGCTGCTTTTGGTTTACCTGTAGCAACAGCACAAAATCCGCATGAGCGTGTACAGATGTTACCTAATATCATAAATGTAGCGGTGCCTGCGCCCCAGCATTCGCCCATGTTCGGACAATTACCGCTTTCGCAAATAGTGTGTAATTTGTGTTTGCTTACAATGTTTCGAACTTTAAGATATTCTTCCCCAATGGGAAGTTTAACACGAAGCCAATCGGGTTTCTTTATTCTGGGTTCTTGTAAATTTTCGATTTCCATCTTGAGCTTATCGAAGGATTAAAACCATTTCTTGCCAAATACAAAACCAACGTAGAATGTTACGACCACGTTTTCGCCCGGATTTTTGGCCATTATAGGAAGGGCTTTTGGATAATAATCACAAGACACTCCTGTTTCAATAGCACGCACCCAATAGGAATATGGCGCATATTCAAAACTCATATTTAATTTACCATGAATGCCAGGGTATAATTTAATTTCGTCTAAACCATTTATAAAAGGACCTTTTCCAACAACACTGTCTTGCGTAAAATGTTCAGCGTCGTATTTTACAGATTCAGGCCCTCTGCTTGGTCCGGTGCCTCTGTAAACTAAAACATAGTAAGGTTTAGCAATGGCAAGTGCTGCGCCAATAACATAGGAGCAACGAATCTCTACCGATTTTCTATCAGCGCGTTTGTAAATAACATTCTGAAGACCTGTACCAACACGTAATACGCCCACGTTATTAATTTTTCCATAAACAAAACGTTTCGCGTTTTCTTCAGTACTCTTTACCTTAATTTCTTTAGGATGTTTTAAGTTCATGGCTTCAAACTCCAATAATGATTTTGTTTTTGCTGATAAATGTTTAGCGCGTCTATATCCAACACCATAACCTCGTGTGTGTGCAAATACTTTAAAAGTAGCTTCATGACGAAATAATACATTTACATCCTGACCTTTTTCAATAGCCTCTAATGCGCTTTGAGAAAAGGCATTGAGCGATAAAAACAGAGCGAAAAATGATAATAGACGTTTAAAAATCATCATAACAAAATTACATAATTTTGATGTTTAAACCTAGTTTTGTTTAACAGTCAAAAATCATAAAAAATGATAACAAGTACAGTAAAATATCCAGGTGAATTAAGAACCGAAGCAACGCATTTACAAAGTGGAAATAAGATTATTACCGATGCCCCAACTGATAATCATGGTAAAGGAGAATCCTTCTCTCCAACCGATTTAGTCGCTACTGCTTTGGCTAGTTGTATGATTTCCGTGATGGGGATAGTATCCATGAAAGAAGGTATTACAAAAACAGATGGCGCAACTGCTGAGGTAACCAAAGTAATGTATCCTGACCCCAGAAGAATAGGGGAAATACATGTTAAATTAATAATGCCCAAAAGCGGATTTACGGACAAAGAGAAGAAGATGTATGAACACGCTGCG
>JAYTSW010000265.1:0-1659 GCA_043745425.1 Sphingobacteriaceae bacterium
CAGGCTTTAATTTTTGAAGTGGTAGCCTGTGTTTTAATGTTTGTCATGATAGTTACTAAAAGTGTTTAATTTTTAGTCAACCTATTTTAGGACATGGCACGATAAAAAATTGCAGGCAACGTTCGAGGCTTTGTGTCAGTTGGGGAATTGACCAACTGTCTGCCCGGAACTGAAGCTAAATTAATAAACAAAAGTTGAAGTTAAGAACTAATGCCCGGTAGAATTCCGTCCGCCGAAACCAAAGCTTGGATATGTACTGCTGCTGATTGCTGCAACGTCAAGCCCCAATTGCACAAAACCTTTTGTTGGCAGAAGTTATTCTAATAACGCTTCTTTTATTTGAATTTTTAAGTCTTCTTTAAATTTGTCAATATTATCAACATTTATGCCCAGAAACTGGTGCTTAATCATGTGATTTTTTCTAAGAATTATCGTTTGGGGATATCCATAAATACCATATAAATTAAAAATTTCATTTGCATTTGCAATTGTAACTATTTTTGAGTTTATATAGTTCATGATTTGTTTTTTACTATTAGGAGCAAGGGAAACGAATAAAACTTCCTCAGTATTATATTCTTGACATAAAGCATTGAGTACTTTTAATTCAACAAAACAAGGGGGGCAATTTAATGACCAAAAATTTAAAACTATAACTTTATTATTTGAATTATTTAAGGAAAACGTGTCATTATTTACGGTTAGTATTTTGAAATCAGGTACTTTATAACTTTTAATGCATTTATTCCATTCATTCAACCTCCCATTATAATTAATTTTAATTTGTTCAGGATTTAAATTACTAGAATCTAAAGCAATGGTGTATTGTATGAAGTCAAGATTACATTTTATATAACCACTATCAACTTGCGCTGATAGTGGATTTACTATAAAAAATATAAAAAGGGTTTGGATTATTTTTCGCATTAATTTATAGCTTTTATTTTCAAGAAATATTTTAAAAAATCACACTAAAAGTGTCTTCGTTTTCTGTGACAATTGGATAGCTACCTGGGTTAATTAAATACGGAGCTGACAATTTCAACTCGTTTATAACCAAATCATTCATATACTCTGACTTGTCGAAAATAAACTTATTGTTACTAAAATATAGATTTCTATTTTCGCTTGACAGTGAATTTTTGAAAACTGTCATCTGAAGTTTGCCGTCAACATTTTGAAAGCTGCCAATGAATCCTTCCGATTGAATTGGGTTCGTTGTTTTGTAAACAGATCCTCCAATGCCACAAATGCTTGAAGTACTTGTAATACAATAACTAGGTCCTTCAGGTATTGAAATAGGATAACCTATTTTAATGTGACCAGGACAAGTCCCACACTCTGCAACATTACTAGTGGAATTTGAGTTGTTTTCAAACCCAATGGTTGGAATCTCTTCATTTTTTTCTGTAATAGATTCTTTTGTACATGATGCCATGGCGATAACGATTGGCAATAAAATTAGAATTTTTTTCATTTTTTAAAAAGTTAAGTGTTTGAAATGAGTCCTAAATTCAGATTAGACGCTGTTATAGGAAATTCCCGCCTTTATATTAATCACTCTTTCATATTCTAATAAGGCCATGAAGTTACAGGGTTTCTTAATGTCCTGTGTTTGATACCTTAAAAGTTTGAAGTTCTGCGATAATTTCTGCCAAC
>JAYTSW010000266.1:0-1653 GCA_043745425.1 Sphingobacteriaceae bacterium
TTTACGGTTTCGGGGAAATTTCGTTCCTTTACTGTGGTTCGGCACCGGGCGGAAGGAATTCTTATTCCCAAACTGCGGCAAGCCGCGACCGTTGGCTGCAAGGCTACCGCAGCTCTCCAATAATTTAAGCTTTTAAATCAGTAGACAAAAAATATTTTTATATTACAGGATAGTTTTTAAAATTAAAAACATGCAATTGAGTATTTTGAACGTAGTCAAATCAACATTGTCTAAATCATTACCTTTCTTAATATTATTATTATTTTCTTCTTTTATAAATTGTTTTTCCCAAAATCTCAAATCATGTGAAATACAGTATGATGAAACAATTTTTACTAACCTTTCCAGTTATTTGTTGCCGAAGGAAGACTTGCCGACTAATCTTCCAATCGGAACCGCTTTAAAAATCCATCCATACCTCGACACATCTTTTAATTCAGATGTTTCAGCTAAAATTATGACAAGTACCGTTGAACCTTTTCGTGGTCCAAGTATTGAGACCCCAAAGATTTATGCACTTTCTTTTGCAATGAAGTCACCAAATAAAATTGATGAAAAGCTTAAATATCAAACTATCCTAGCAATTAACTATAAGGGAAAACAATACATATACAAGCAAGGGAACTTATATTCATTCACAGAAGTTAACAACAACAATATAAATTGGTTTGAAATACTGGACAGTAGCTTTACACTAAATGAAGATCCTTTAGAAAGATTTGGTGTTAATTCTGATATGATAGTTCCGGCATTAAAGAATTACGGCATTGACGCTTTGATGCTTGGTGGATATATAATAAATGAAAAGTTAAGATCAATAAATATTCCTTCCGTTACTGGCGAGTTCAAGATTACGAACAAAGGGAAAAACATAATGCTCAGGAATACACAAACAAACTCAGTACTTGTTTATTCATCCAAAGGTAATTACCTAATAACCACAACTGAATTCAATAAAATTCACGAAAGAGATAAAGCGATTTTAGAATTAAATACACTTTTAAAAAATAAAAAAATAGCTGCTCCAAATATCACCGAAGTAAACGAGTTTGATTATATAGAAATTGATACTGTAAAGCTTGGGACATCTTCTTATTCTTATCAATACAATTTGCAATTAAATTATACCGGTTTCAATGCAAATAAAGAGAAGAAAGATTCATTTAATTTGAGTCAGTATGAAAAATTTTATTTAAAAGGTTGTTATCAAGATAGTATGATAGCATTTAATAACCTCCAAAATAAAAACGACGAATCTAATGCAATGAAACAAATGCTATTAGACAGATTGAATTCAATGAAATTTAAAAAGCAATTAATTAGTGATGGATTTTCTGAAAAGGAAAGCGATGCAATTATAAATAAGGAAATATATGTTGGAATGAGCGAAAAAGGTATTAAGTATGGCTTTGGATTGCCAATAAAGTCATATCAATATGTTTGGAATAAAATAGAAGTAATTGCATTAGATTATGGACGTAAATTTCAAGTTTACATAAAAAACGGAAAAGTAATTGGGTGGTACCGAGAAAATTAATGCTAACATCTTCAAAAGCCCTGCAGCCAACAAGCGGTTTGCCGCAATTTGGGCTTGACCTGGTAAGATCAACATTTTTTATCTATTGTACTTCAGCTTTGGGGTTGAGCGTTCAT
>JAYTSW010000267.1:0-5994 GCA_043745425.1 Sphingobacteriaceae bacterium
AAGAGAAGTTGAACAATGTTAAACCATTAAAACAAGAAGAAAATCATGAAACAGAACAACACAGACTTGCTGCTTAAAAAATTCGCAAAAGGCAAGCAAAAGGAATCCGTAACAAACGAGGTATTGAATTGCGTCATATACACTCGTGTCAGCTCGAAAGAGCAAATGGAAACAAACCAAAGCCTTGAATGGCAGAAAAAATATTGCGATGAGTACGCAATCAAAAATAAACTCAACATCAAAGGTTACTTTGGTGGGACTTATGAAAGTGCCAAAAGTGATGAGCGAAAGGAGTTCAGCCGGATGCTGAAATTTGTAAAGGCAAGCAGGGAGAAAATAAATTACATCCTTGTGTATAGCCTTGACAGATTTTCAAGAACAGGTGACAGCGCCATTTACATTGCAAGCCAATTGAAAAAAATGGGTATAAATATCTTTGCGGTTACACAGCCCATAGATACGAACTCACACACAGGGGCTTTGCAACAGAACATCCAGTTTATTTTCAGCAAGTACGACAATGATCTCAGAAGACAAAAGACCATTGACGGGATGCGGGAAAAATTACTGAGAGGTGAATGGATTGGTCATGCACCGAGAGGGTATTCATTTGTAAAGGAAGCAGTGAAGCAAACCATTGTTATTAATGAACAAGGTGAGTTTGTCAAACAAGCCTTTGAATGGAGAGCCAATGGAATGACCTATGAGCAGATCATCGAGAAGCTGGCAAACTACGGAATGAAAATTCCTATGCAAACACTCACAGGTACTTTTAAAAATCCGTTCTACTGCGGTTATCTTTCACATAGTTTACTCAAAGGTGAATTGGTAAAAGGAAATCATCCTGCATTAATCAATGAAGAATTATTCTTTAGGGTTAATGACATAAAAAAAGTGGAAGGCTTTAAAAGTTTTAAAGCTAATGACAATCTTCCCCTAAAGACCTTTGTAAGAGATGATGTGAGTGGAATTCCTTTCACGGGATACATTGTCAAAAAGAAAGGGCTTTACTATTACAAGGTAAACAAAGTAGGAATCAAGATTAACCGGAGTATGAAAATCATGCACGACAAGTTTCGCCAGTTGTTAGCGTATTATACGATAAACAGCACGCATATTGAGCCATTGAAGGTTCAGCTTGGTTACACTTGGGATAACCTTACAGAAACCAACACAAGCGAGAAAAAGAGCCTTTCCTTGCAATTAAATACCTTGCAGGAAGAGTTTCAGACTTTACGTAAACGACACGCTCTGGGATTGGTTACATTGGATGTTTATTCTGAATTTGCGGGCGACATGGAGAGCAGAATAAAAGCTCTTAGTGAAAAGCACGCAGAATTGGATCAAAATTTATCGAACCCGAAAGAGTTGATAAATTACACCTGCAAATTGGCTTCTAACCTCGTGAAAATTTGGGACATGGGAGATTACTACCAAAAAGTTATTTTCCAAAACACGCTTTTTCCGAGTGGTTTAGGCTATGATGCGAAAAAAGATGATTATCGAACCAAAGAAATTAATTCGGTATTCGCTTTAATCTCTGATTTATCAAAGGGTTCAGGGGAAAATGAAAACGGGAATTCTCAAAATTTTGATGAGAACTCCCGCTTGGTAGCGGGAGGATGATTCGAACATCCGACCTTTGGGTTATGAGCCCAACGAGCTACCCCTGCTCTATCCCGCACTATATTTTAATCTTTCTCGAGGTAATTTTGTTGAAAGATGTGTGTTACTTGATTTCGGGGGCAAAGATATATTTCCTTTCTTTGTAAACAAAATAAATCTTATTAAAATCAGCGAAACCCCTCATAAATCAGGCTTTGTAAGCATTATCGGATGCCCTAATGTGGGAAAATCTACACTAATGAATGCGTTAGTTGGGGAGCGGCTAAGTATTATTACTTCCAAGGCTCAAACTACTCGTCACCGTATTATGGGTATTGTTAGTGGCGACGATTATCAGATAGTTTTTTCGGACACTCCCGGTATTTTAAAACCGAACTATAAATTGCAGGAAAAAATGATGCAGTTTGTGATTAGTGCTTTAACCGATGCGGATGTTTTTTTACTAATCACAGATGTATTTGAAGATATTCAATTAGAACCAGAATACATCGAAAAACTAAGTAAAACATCAACACCAGTTCTTCTCCTTATTAATAAAATTGATGCTGCTACACAACTAAAAGTAGAACAAAAAGCCAACGAGTGGAAAGTAAAATTACCTAACGCAAAAATATTAGCCATCTCCGCCCTCGAGAAATTTAATCTCGATATGGTGATGAATAAAATTATTGAATTGTTACCTACCGGCGAAAAGTTTTACGATAAAGATCAACTCACCGATAAATCTGAACGCTTTTTTATAAGCGAAATCATTCGTGAAAAAGTTTTAATGCAATACAGTAAAGAAATTCCATATAGCGTTGAAATAATCGTCAACTCATTTAAAGACGAACCAACCATATTAAAAATACAAGCCGATATTTTAGTTGAACGCGATAGTCAAAAAGGAATTATCATCGGTCACCAAGGCGAAGCCTTAAAGCGCTTGGGCACCAAAGCGCGCGAGGAAGCAGAAAAATTCTTCAATAAAAAAATCTATTTAGAGTTGTTCGTGAAAGTAGATAAAGACTGGCGCAGCAATGATAATCGATTAAAGAATTTCGGGTATTGACCTTTCGGTGGCTTCGGCTACGCTCAGCCACCTAATCACTACTCCCGCCATTCCGCATGAAATGCGGAATCTCCTGCTATGCAGGCTACTTCTTTGGTTGATATAATTTATTTTCCTTCTTCGGATCAGGCTTTTTTACATTATCATTCTTACTCTTCTCGTTTCGTATATCAATATCTTCCTGCAATACCCAACGGCCTTTTCTTCGATCATAGGCATCAAAACTTCCATCTGGACCATAATACTGATACATCCCTTCCATACTCGGACCTTCATCCTTAGGCGCTAAATGCGAAAAAATAATCTGTCCACGTTTATCATTATACTTTAACGACATCGCCACTTCTGCTGAGTATTGAAACATAATTCGCTTCGGACTTTTTTTCGGAATTTTAAAAACATCTTTCCCAAAAATTGGTAAACCATCCGACTTAAAATACAACACGTCAATAAACTTTTTCTGAATTAAATTATCATTCCCGTCCCAACCAATCAAAGTATAATAACCATCACAATCTACCAATTGAGTATACAACATACCAAACCATTTTTTCGGCTCGCCAACAAAAGTCTCCGGTGATGTTACAGTTGATGATTTATCCTGTAACGAAAAAACATCATAAGTGTAAGTAGTAGTTTTTCTGAACAAGCCGTGCTTCTCCACTTTTTTATTATTAACTTGTATAAAACCAAAATAGGCTTGCTGACCATCATTCTTAAAAACATTCCAAGTAATAATTCTGAATTTTTTATCCTGCGATCGCAAACACGAAACACCTTTAATACTATCAAGATCTTGTTCCATCGAAGCCGGATTTTGCAATAACTCGTACCACAATTTTATAAATTCTTTGTTAGCCTCAAAACGCTCAGCTTCTTTTTTCGACTCGAAAACTTTTTTTTGCAAATCCTTTATGTCGGTAACTAATCCATCTAAATTACGGTAAACGGTATCTTTTTTTTGGGAAAATCCCAAACTAAAACTTATAATGAGAATGAAAGTATAATAGTGTTTTAGCATCGGCTTTAATAACGCAAATATCGACAATTAGTTACAGTATTAAAAGGTTAAATACCTCCAATTAGCTATTTTCCTTAGCTGAAATAAATTTGCGTTGATAAAATAAATGTAATAACTTTGTAATTACAATCCAATTACTATGGACATATCGTTAATATCAATCGGGAACTCAAAAGGAATTCGTTTATCGAAGACTCTAATTGAGAAATATAACCTTCAAGATACTATTGAATTGGTTCTTGAGAAAGGTTATATCATTTTAAAGCCTAAAACTTCTTCACGCAAAGGATGGGAAAAGTCGTTCAAGAAAATGCACGAAAACGGCGATGATAAATCATTAATCTCGGATGTTTTTGAAGACGAAAACTTCGACTAATGGAATTAAAGCAGTATCAAATTGTTTTGGTGAATCTTGACCCCACCATTGGCAGTGAAATAAAAAAGACACGGCCTTGTGTAATTATTTCTCCTAACGAAATGAATAAATATTTACAGACAATTGTAATTGCTCCTATGACGAGCAGCTCTAAACCTTATCCAACAAGAATAGAAGTAAAACATAATAAAACAAAAGGATGGATAGTGTTAGATCAAATAAGAACTATTGACAGAAAACGCGTGGTGAAAATTTTAGACCAACTTACAGAAAAAGAAACTTTTAAAGTAAAAACCATTATTCAGGAAACTTACGTAGATTAGTCACATGAAAAAAATTTTAATAGCTAACAGAGGAGAAATCGCACTACGCGTGATGCGAAGCGCCAAAGAAATGGGTATTAAAACAGTTGCCGTTTATTCGGAAGCCGATCGCAATGCTCCCTTTGTACGCTATGCTGATGAGGCTTTTTTATTAGGCCCGCCCCCAAGCAATCAATCATACCTTTTAGGCGATAAAATAATTGAAATATGTAAAGCTAATAATGTAGATGGGATTCATCCTGGCTATGGTTTTTTAAGTGAGAATGCAGATTTTGCGCGCAAAGTAAAAAAAGCTGGTATTACTTTCATTGGGCCAAGTCCGGAGTCAATGGATATGATGGGTGATAAATTAAGTGCAAAAGCTACAGCTAAAAAAAATAATGTCCCAATGATTCCCGGTTCCGAAGGAGCTATTAGTGATACAAAAGAAGCGATTAAATTGGCTAAAGAAATTGGATTTCCCCTCTTAATAAAAGCAAGTGCAGGCGGCGGCGGAAAAGGAATGCGTCTTGTAGAAAAAGAAAGTGAAATTGAAGAACAAATGAAAATGGCAATCAGCGAAGCCATTTCTGCTTTTGGAAACGGTGCTGTTTTTATTGAACGCTACGCAAGCAAACCACGCCATATTGAAATACAAGTTTTAGCAGATAACCACGGTAATTGCGTTTATTTATTCGAACGTGAGTGCAGCATTCAACGTCGCCACCAAAAAGTTGTTGAAGAAGCGCCATCAAGTGTATTAACTCCTGAGCTTAGAAAAAAAATGGGTGAGTGTGCTGTTGCCGTTTCTTTAGGTTGTGGATACAGCGGTGCGGGCACAGTTGAATTTTTATTGGATGCTGATTTGAATTTTTATTTTTTAGAAATGAACACACGTTTGCAGGTTGAACATCCTGTAACGGAAATGATAACTGGATTAGATTTAGTGAAAGAACAAATTAAAGTAGCACGCGGTGAAAAATTATCTTTCACACAGGCCGATTTAAAAATTAATGGTCATGCTTTAGAAGTTCGTGTTTGCGCTGAAGACCCTGCTAATAATTTCTTACCAGATATTGGAAAATTAATTGTGTACAAAGCTCCTAGTGGTCCAGGTGTGCGTGTTGATGATGGTTTTATAGAAGGTATGGATATTCCAATTTATTATGATCCAATGATTGCTAAATTGGTAGTGCATGGTAAAGACCGTACTGAAGCGATACAAAAAATGTTACGCGCTATTAGCGATTACAAAATAGTTGGTGTGGAGACCACTTTAGATTTTTGCACATTCGTTTTAAAGCACGACGCCTTTGTTTCAGGCAAGTTTGATACCGGATTTATTAAAGATCATTTTACACCGGAAGTGTTAAATCCTTCAGGAAATGAGAATGATGAGGCTCTTGCCATTGCTGCTTCTTACCTTTTTAACAATCAAAAAGGCGCGGCACAGACAATAAGCAATGATTCTGTTAAAAAAAGCAAATGGCGCGAAAATCGACTCAAAAGTTAATGCAACCTTAGGTTACCTTTTGCGTAAAATACAATAAACAGGTATATGAATTGTTCAGAATATATACCATTCAACACTACTCATAACAGAATTAAAACCTCTGCT
>JAYTSW010000268.1:0-5994 GCA_043745425.1 Sphingobacteriaceae bacterium
GTCAGGGGAATAAAACGCTAATTTATTAATGAAAATTCGTGTAATTCGAGGCTAAATTTGTACCTTTAAGCTTCTATTTTAATTTAATAATATGACGAAGATTAAATTTGGTACCGACGGTTGGAGAGCAATTATTGCTACAGATTTTACTGTTGATAATGTAGCACGTGTAACAGAAGCCACAGCAAAATGGCTAATAAAGAATTTTGATAAACCAAGTGTAGTTATCGGTCATGATTGCCGATTTGCCGGTGAATTATTTGCGGAAACAACTGCAAAAATTTTTATCGCAAACGGCGTTAAAGTTTTTTTAGCGAAAGATTATACATCAACACCAATGGTATCATTAGGTGCACTTAAATTAAAAGCTTCATTAGGTGTTGTCATTACTGCTAGTCATAATCCTCCATCATATAATGGTTACAAATTAAAAGGTCATTACGGTGGACCGTTAGTTCCTGAAAAAATTCAGGAGATAGAAGATATTATTCCTGAAAAACACTCGGTTAATATAGATAGTATTGATTTAGACGAAGCAAAGAAAAAAGGTTTATTGGAAATTGCTCCATTAGAAGATATGTATTTAAAGCATGTTGAAGAGAATTTTGATTTAGATTTAATAAAAAAATCAGGATTAAAATTAGCATACGACAGTATGTTTGGTGCAGGACAAAGAGTAATGAAACGTTTGTTTCCGGATATTGTGCATTTGCATGATGATGAAAATCCTGGATTTCACGGACAAGCGCCTGAACCGATTCATAAAAATTTGTTAGAGTTCAGTAACTTAATTAAAAAGGATGGAAAAATAAGTTGTGGCTTATGTACTGATGGTGATGCAGACAGAATTGGTTTATATGATAGCAAAGGAAATTTTGTTGATTCACATCACATTATTTTATTACTCGTGAAATATTTAGTAGAAGAGAAAAAATTCGGTGGTAAAATTGTTTGTGCATTTTCTGTTACCCCGCGCATTAAAAAATTAGCTGCACATTATAATTTACCAATCGTGATTACGCAAATTGGTTTTAAATATATTGCTGGCTACATGATTAGTGAAGATGTTATTTTAGGAGGAGAAGAGAGTGGGGGAATTGCTATTAAAGGACATATTCCTGAACGTGATGGTATCTGGATGGGTTTAACGATTTGGGAATATATGGCAAAGAGTGGAAAATCTCTCGAGCAATTAATTGAAGATTTATATAAACTAACAGGCCGTTTTGTTTACGAGCGTAACGATTTACATTTAACTGAAGAAGTAAAACAAAAAGTAATTAAAGCTTGTACAGAAGATAAGTTTAAATCATTCGGACCTTATAAAGTTGAGAAATTAGAAACTTTAGATGGCTGGAAATATTATTTCGAAAATGATCAATGGATGATGATTCGAGCCAGTGGTACTGAGCCTGTTTTACGTGTATATGCCGAAAGCGATACAATTGAAAACACTCGCAAAATTTTAAAAGCGACTCAGGATGTTTTGCTTAATTAATTTTTGAGTAAGTCGGTGCAAATACCATTTGCAATTTCATCGGCTAGTTTGGAATAGCCTTTATCGGTTAAGTGAAGGTGATCAGTATATAAGTAGCTGCATTTGGAATAATCACTGCAAACAGCATCAAAATCAACAAACACAATTTTATCGTGCAGTAATTGTTTTTTTAATTCTTCATTTAGGGCTTCGCGGTATTCTTTTATGTTATCAATCCCACTATCGCTATTAAAAAAAGAAAAAATCTGACATTTTATTTTATTAATGATATTGAGTTTATCATAAAGTTCATCAACACCATATTCTGGTAATTCAACTATTACCGGTTTAATATTGTACTTTAAAAGTTCTTTAATTATTAAGCACATATTTTTCGAGTAAAATCGTTTTCCGTACTGTCCGAACGAATCATTCGCGCCACAACAAACAATGCAATATTTAACTTGCTTTAATTTTATAAACGCCGTAGAAAAAAAGTCGCGTTCGGGAGCAAATAAATTCATATAAACCTGTTTTGTTTTAGCACCGCCCAAACCGGCCGAATAAATCACGCTATGGCGTCCGTTTTGCCTTAAGCTATTTTTAATAAAGGCATCTAAATTCCCCGCCGCTACCCAGCTGTCACCAATTATTCCAACTGTTAAAGTAGTATCGTTGTTAGGTTCTAAAATCGGACTTCTAAGATTTTCGTGTGCAATTGAAAAGCGGTTATAGAGGTATAAAAAGGATATAAAAACCGATATCAGTATAAAAATGGCGTATATAGCTCTTCTTCTTTTCAATGTTTAGCTTTCATTACAAATTTAATATTATTAATCTTCATTACCTTGTTTATAAGTTATAAAATAGACAAGATATAAACGCTTTCTGTTTTTTAATTTTAACTGGTGAATGAGTCGGTTTTAATATATTCTGTTAAAAGCAGTCCGAGGTTAAAATACATTTTAAATATTATTTTAAAGGATGTGTTTGGATTGGATTATATCATTACACAAAACCCTGTTCAGTTTGAACAATCGGAAGCGCCTAAAATAAATTATTCAGTTCAAAAATTTACTCGCGATGGTATAAAAATTTCACCTGTAAGTCTGTTGTTCGAATACGGCATTAAAGATCACTTAATTGAAGTTAACAGCCACAAGGATTACAATAAATTATTTTTTAAATCGCATTCCGAAATTCCGTTTGATATTTTAGCGGCTTCATTTTGGTTAATTACCCGATATGAGGAATATTTGCCTTTCAAACAAGATAAATACAATCGCTTTGATGTTAAAAACAGCCTTGCCTTTCAGTACGATTTTATGGAAGTGTCGTTGGTGAATTTATGGTTAGAGCAATTTAAGAAAGTGTTGCTGTCGAAGTATTCTAATTTAAAATTTAAAGAACATAAATTCTCATATTTATCTACAGTTGATATTGATAATGCCTATAAATTTAAATACAAAGGCATAATGCGTGAAGCGGGAGGGTATTTGAAACGCAATTTTAAAGAAATAAAAGAACGCACCGCGGTTGTTTTGAATAAGAAACCTGACCCGTTTGATTCTTATGAATTTTTACTGGAGGTTCAGAAAAAAAATAATTTGAATGTGTTATATTTCTTTTTATTAGGCGATTATGGTGTGAATGATAAAAATCACCCTGCCAACAATAAAGATTTTCAAATTTTGATTAAGCATTTGGCAGATTATGCTAAAATTGGCATCCATCCCTCTTATAAATCAAATGATAATTTAAATCAATTAAAAGTTGAAGTTAATCGCTTGGCTAATATTACCCATCGTGATGTAAAAAATAGTCGGCAACATTTCGCTATTTTAAAATTTCCTGAAACCTACCAAGCATTGTTGCAAACAGGGGTAACAGCTGACTATTCGATGGGATATGGAAATTATAACGGATTCAGGGCTTCGTTTTGTATTCCGTATAATTGGTATGATTTGGACGCTGAGCAGGAAACGACTTTAGTTATTCATCCTTTCTGTTTAATTGAAACAACAATCCGATTCACCAATAAAGGAACGGAAACAACCGCCATGCAATTTGCAAAACCAATCATTGATGAAGTTAAAAAGTATAATGGTGAATTAGTCACTATTATTCATAACGACACCATGGGAAGTGTAAGTGAATGGAAAGGCTGGAAGGAAGTATACGAACAAATTGTTGCAGAGGCATTGATTAAAGATTAAAGTATAAAGATATAAGTATCTTTACCCATGAATTATAATCTTTTATCTTTATACTTTTATCTTTGATCTAAATTGAATCCTTTACCAAATACAATACACAAAGAACAAATTGTTTATGAAGATAATCACATTATCATTATCAATAAACTACCGTCGGAAATTGTGCAAGGTGATAAAACAGGCGACATGCCTTTATCTGAAAAATTAAAAAACTTTATTAAGGAAAGAGATTCAAAACCTGGGAATGTTTTTATGGGTGTGATACATCGTATCGACAGGCCTGTTTCGGGTTTGATTATTTTTGCCAAGACGAGTAAAGCACTTTCGCGTTTTAACGAATTAATAAGAGCTAAAGAATTACATAAAACCTATTGGGCAGTTGTGAAAAATAAACCAGCTAAAACAGAAGATCATTTAGTTCATTACCTTCTTAAAAATGAAAAAGCAAACAAATCAAAAGCGTTTGAGAAAGAAGTAAAAGATAGTTTAAAATCGGAACTCATTTATAAATTTCTAAAATCGAGCGACAATTATCATTTACTCGAAATTAAATTATTAACCGGCCGTCATCATCAAATACGTTGTCAATTGTCAACTATTGGCTCTCCTATAAAAGGGGATTTGAAATATGGTTTTGATAGAAGTAATAAAGATGCGTCTATAAATCTGCATGCCTATAGTTTAAGTTTTACGCATCCTATAAAACTAGAGGAAGTAAGCGTAAAGGCCGTTCCATTAATGAACGACCCGGTGTGGAATTACTTTAAATAAGTATCAATCGATTCGATTTCTTCAACCGGAATATATTGAATCAAATGGTTTATAGCTTCTTTATTGGTTAACTCAATTTGAGATCCTGGAACAAACATTATAGTGTGTCTCCATTCAGAACTTAGAATGGAGCCGTATTTCCGCATTCCGTTTTTTAATATGATTATGGCTTGTATTGCATTCATGTTATTACGTTTATAATACTATACGCAAACTTAATGCCAAAGGTTAGGCAATGTGTTATTGAATGATTAAGATAAGGTGATGGATGAGTATATGAAGTAGAAAGGCGAGCTTTCACTTCATAATTAACAAACAAAAAGCCCCATCGTTTCCGATAGGGCTTTTTAGTATTGTCAGATCTGAGAAAATTATCCCAAGTATTGCTGTAATAATTTGCTTCTTGAACTGTGGCGTAAACGACGGATAGCTTTTTCTTTGATTTGACGAACGCGTTCGCGGGTCAGGTCAAATTTATCGCCTATCTCTTCTAATGTTAAACCATGGTTCATGCCGATACCAAAAAATAATTTAACCACATCACGTTCTCTTTCTGTTAAAGTAGAAAGTGCGCGGTCGATCTCTTTTGATAAAGACTCCATAATTAATCCGTAATCCGCTTTCGGCGAATCGTGATTAACTAATACATCTAATAAAGAGCTTTCTTCTCCGTTGGCGAAAGGTGCATCCATACTTACATGGCGACCACTCACTTTCATAGTATCAGCAACTTTATCAATTGGTAAATCTAAAAGTTCCGCTAATTCTTCAGCACTTGGTTCACGTTCAAACTCCTGCTCTAACTTAGAGTAAGCTTTATTGATTTTGTTTAATGAACCAACCTGATTTAATGGTAAACGCACAATACGCGATTGCTCAGCCAAAGCTTGCAATATCGATTGACGAATCCACCATACAGCGTAAGAAATAAATTTAAATCCACGCGTCTCATCGAAACGACGTGCTGCTTTAATTAAGCCTAAATTACCTTCATTAATAAGATCGGGTAGGCTTAGCCCTTGATTTTGGTATTGTTTTGCTACGGAAACAACGAAACGTAAATTTGCTCTTGTTAACTTCTCTAATGCCTTTTGATCGCCTTCTTTAATTTTTTTTGCCAGGTGAACTTCTTCCTCTGCAGTGATGAGTTCTTCGCGGCCAATTTCCTGTAAGTATTTATCTAATGATGCACTTTCGCGGTTAGTGATGGATTTGGTAATCTTTAGTTGTCTCATGCGAATGATTTAGATTTTAATAACGAACAAAGATACAAAAAATTACACATATTTTTTTAATAAAATGCGGTTGCAACAATATTTAACATCCTGAACAGCAAACACTTTAAAATAGCTTGGTTTTTACTTCGAAAATTCGAGTAAAGTGGAGTTCAAAAGTTCGAGCGATAATTTGCGCTCTAAAAGCAGTTCTTTGCGCTTGTTTTTTGTAGTGAAATAAGTTGTTGGAATCGCGCCTCCCCACTTAACGTTTATTTTATTGATAAAATCATTACCGTTTACTTCATCTAACAAC
>JAYTSW010000269.1:0-22680 GCA_043745425.1 Sphingobacteriaceae bacterium
AACGCCACTTACAATTCCGGCGAGCAGCACAATGAGTACTGTGCAAGCGTTTGCTCAGCACAATGACATGGTTGGGCCACAGCGTAGCAGTTTCACCAATACATTAGGAACGTTAACAGCAGGAGATAAAAAAGATGTTGTGATTTCTAATTTAATTTATTCAACACCAAACCGTGTTGTTATTTATGGTTGGCATACTTCTGTTGGTAATCCTATTCAACCGATGACGAATGTGCATTCTGATACATATATGGATTATAGTCACGGTATTCGTTTAGTTCAGAATGCGGTTGTCTATAATACGGTTCCAACTACCATTAAAAATATTTTACAATCATCAACATTAAATCCATTGCTAAGTGATGAGGGTGTTATGGCTCAGCCGTATTATCCTTACTCTATTATTGTTGGTTCTTTAACTACTCCCGTTTCCTTTGCAATAATTAATAAAACAAATAATACCATTGAGATAAAAGTAAAGAACGATGTCAACGCGACACACTACAAAGTTTACACTAGCACAACGGGAACAGCTTTTGGTGCACCGTCCACATTACTAAAATCAAATTTAATTTTGTCGCCAACGGTCGGACAAATTTGTTACATAAAAATCGCGGCGTATAATTCTACTTATTCTATAACCTCAAATATCTCTGAGGTATTAGCTGCCGTACCTTGTAATTATCAAGACAGTATTTTAATTGTGAATGCATTTGACAGAGCCGTAGCGGGAAATACATTTGATTTTATTCGTCAGCACGGTTCTTCTGTAAAAAATTGCAATAAGAATTTCTCTTCAGCAACCAACGAAGCTATAGAAGATGGGATTGTAAATTTAAATACTTACAAAGCTGTGGATTGGTTGTTGGGAAAAGAAAGTACTGCTAACGAAACGTTTAATACTACAGAGCAAATTTTAGTGGAAAATTATTTAAAGCAAGGTGGAAAATTATTTACAAGTGGTTCTGAAATTGCGTGGGACTTAGACAATATGGGCTCAACGAGTGATAAATCTTTTTTCAATAATTATTTAAAAGCAAGTTATGTAGCAGATGCGCCTTCGGGCCAAGCGAGCACCTGGTACAAAACAATTAACGAACCTAGCAATAGTATTTTTAATTTTACGGATACAACATTTTATGATAATGGAAGTTTTGGAACTTACAATGTAGATTATCCAGATGTAATTAACCCTTTAAACGGAAGTGTAGCCACTTTAAAATATACAAACGCAAGCGCAAGCAAGTCTGCCATTTACTTTTCGGGTTTATTCAACGGGGGAACTTCACCTGGAAAATTGGTTTATTTTGGATTTCCATTTGAAACCGTTTACAACAACACTAAACGAAATAGCTTAATGAAAGACATTTTGTATTTCTTTTTTGTTAGTACAATTACTACCGATATTGTTACAAATTTAAATGAATTTAAACTATTAGTATTCCCTAATCCAAGTTCAAATCAATTTACTATTCAGTCTAGTGAATCTATTTTAAAATTGGAATTCATGGATATAAGCGGGAAATTAATTTTTGAAAAAAATACTGATTCCGGTATTGAAACCCTAGACGTAAGTACGTTTTCCAATGGAATTTACTTTTTAAAGGTTCAGCACGAAAAAGGAATCTTTATCCAAAAAATTAGCGTTTTCCATTAAACTTTATGATTATAGTTTTCATCATTTCTATTCCATTCTGTTAATAAAATTCCCTTACCGCTCACGTATATAATTTTAAATTTGTTTACCCCGAAGAACTAAATCGTTTGGGGTTCATACACAAAATGTACTATGAGCGAAGCAAAATTGTATTTTAAAATTGCCGACGAATTAAAAATTGATTCGAAGCAGGTCAAAGCAACCGTAGATTTATTAGATGAAGGAGGAACAGTTCCTTTCATCTCCCGTTACCGTAAAGAAATGACTGGAAGTTTGGATGAAGTTCAGGTTCTTGCTATTAAAACCGAAATAGAAAGGTTGCGCCAATTAGAACAACGTCGTGAAAGTATTTTAAAAGTTATTGAAGGGCAAGGTAAATTAACTGAAGAATTAAAAGAGAAAATTTTAGCTGCGGAAACTTTATCTCGCCTTGAAGATTTATATCTACCTTATAAACCAAAACGCAGAACCAAAGCAACCATTGCCAAAGAAAAAGGTTTAGAGCCTTTAGCATTATTAATATTAGAACAAACCGCAACAGGAATTTTCGACCACGCTTTACAATTCGTGAATAAAGAAAAAGAAGTCGAGAGCCCGGAAGAAGCTTTGCAAGGCGCGCGCGATATTATTGCTGAAATTATAAGTGAAGAAGCTAATGTGCGTGAAAGTTTACGTCAGCTCTTTAAAACAAGCGCCATTATTAAAAGCCGTGTTATAAAAGGTAAAGAAGAAGTAGGAGAAAAATTTGAAGATTATTTTGAATGGGAAGAAAAATTATCCTCTTGTCCTTCACATAGAATGTTAGCTATGCGTCGCGGCGAGAAAGAAGATTTTTTAATTATTGATATCAGCGTTGATGAAGATAGCGCTCACGAAATATTGAAAAAACATTTTCTAAAAAGCAGAGGTGAATGCGCACAACAAATTTCATTGGCAATAGAAGAAGGTTACAAGCGTTTATTACAACCAAGTATTGAAGCTGAGATTCGTTTATTCACTAAAGGGCTCGCCGATGAAAAAGCAATTCAGGTATTTGCAGATAACTTGCGAGAATTACTGTTAGCGCCGCCAATGGGACAAAAAAATATTTTAGGCTTGGATCCAGGATTTAAATCGGGATGCAAATTAGTTGCTTTAAATGCGCAGGGAAAATTATTAGAAGAAACGGTTATTTATCCTCACGAACCTCAGCGAAGAGTTGTTGAATCAGAAAATATTGTTTTAGCTTATTGTGCCAAACATAATATTGAAGCGATCGCTATTGGTAATGGAACGGCTTCTCGCGAAACAGAACAGTTTATTAAAAACATTGACGTTCTTCCAAAAAGTATTCCTGTAATTGTGGTAAGTGAAGCTGGAGCTTCTGTTTATTCGGCAAGTGATGTTGCCCGTGAAGAATTTCCAGATTATGATTTAACAGTACGTGGCGCAGTTTCTATTGGCAGACGATTAGCAGATCCTCTTGCAGAATTAGTAAAAGTTGATGCGAAATCCATTGGTGTTGGTCAGTACCAACATGATGTTGATCAAAATGCTTTAAAAAATAAATTGGATGATGTGGTGATGAGTTGCGTGAACAGTGTTGGTGTTGAATTAAACACAGCCTCGAAACAATTACTCGCTTACGTTTCCGGCATTGGCGATACATTGGCGAAAAACATTGTGGATTACAGAAATGAAAATGGCGCTTTTAAATCGCGAAAAGATTTATTGAAAGTTGCGCGCATGGGCGATAAAGTGTTTGAACAGTGTTCAGGCTTCTTGCGAATCCGTGATGGCGTTCATCCCTTGGATAAAAGTGCTGTGCATCCTGAGAGTTATCACATCGTAGAAAAAATGGCGAAAGATTTAAATTCAGGAATTGATGATTTAATTAATGATAAAGAACTTCGCAAAAAAATAAAGTTAATGGATTATGTTACTGAAACCATTGGTCTACCAACTTTAAAAGATATTGTGACTGAATTAGAAAAACCAGGACGTGATCCACGTAAATCATTTGAAGCATTTAGCTTTGATGAACATGTTCATGAATTAAAAGATTTACGCGAAGGCATGCGCTTACCGGGCATTGTAACTAACGTAACTAATTTTGGTGCATTTGTAGATGTTGGCGTTCATCAGGATGGATTAGTTCACATTTCTCAATTGAGCGATACCTTTATTGATGACCCCAATATGATTGTAAAAGTTGGACAAAAAGTTTGGGTGAATGTTACAGAGGTTGATATTAAACGCAAACGTGTTGCTTTATCGATGAAAGGCGAAGGAAATCAGAAGGCAGTAGTTAGTGGGCAGAAGGCAGTTGCAAAAAGTAAAGAACCGGAATATGATCCAAACGATATGAATTCCGCATTAAATGCCTTGAAAAGTAAGTTTAAGAAGTAATTCTGGTTTTCTCGCAAAGACGCAGAGACGCAAAAACATTCTTGGCAGCTTAGCGCATTTGCGAGGTTTTACCCCTTCCAATTCATCAAATCCTTACCAATATCTTTTCGGTAATATTTTTTATCGAAAGTAATTTTTTCGGCGTTTTTAAAACTTTTGTTTACAGCTTCTTGTATAGAGTTACCAAATGAGGTAACTGCAAATACTCTTCCACCTGAAGTTAGTACTTTATCTCCATCCTGTTTTGTGCCCGAATGAAAAACATGCGAACCTTCATTATCATCAATTCCTGTTACCACTTTATTTTTTTCATAGTCTTCTGGATAACCTCCCGAAACAATAACAACGGTGGTTGCAGTTTCATTCACTACTTCAAAACTTTTTTTATCTAAGGTTTGTGTCGCAACGCCTTCGAGTAAATCTAAAAAATCACTTTTAATGCGTGGGATAACTACTTCTGTTTCCGGATCGCCCATACGGCAATTGTATTCGATAACTGATGGCTCGCCATTGTTATTCATTAAGCCAATAAAAATAAAACCACGGTAATCAATATTTTCTTTTAGTAAACCTGCAATAGTTGGTTTTACTACCTTCTCCTCTACCTTCCTAATAAAAGCTTCATCAGCAAAAGGCACCGGACTAACGGCCCCCATCCCTCCTGTATTTAAACCTGTGTCGTCCTCGCCTATTCGTTTATAATCTTTTGCTGCAGGTAAAATTTTATAGGATTTTCCATCTGTTAAAACAAAAACAGATAATTCAATGCCGTGTAAAAATTCTTCTATTACAACTGTGGAGGACGCGTCACCGAACTTTGCATCCAATAACATATTTTCTAATTCTTTTTTGGCTTCATTAATATCATCAATAATTAAAACACCTTTTCCTGCCGCTAATCCGCTTGCTTTTAAAACAAATGGTGGCTTTAAGGTTTCAAGGAATTTTTTTCCTTCATTCACATTCTCTTTCGTAAAACTTTGATACGCCGCAGTCGGCACACCATGTTTAATCATAAATTGTTTGCTGAAATCTTTACTGCCTTCTAATTGCGCGCCATCTTTTTTAGGACCAATAACTGGAATGTCTTTTAATACTTCATCCTGCAAAAAATAATCGTGTATACCTTTTACTAATGGATCTTCAGGGCCAACCAAAACTAAATCAATTCCTTTTTCCCACACTAAACTTTTTACAGCTTCAAAATCAGTTGCAGATATATTGACATTGGTACCACAATGTGCAGTGCCAGCGTTGCCTGGAGCAATGTATAAATTTTCGAGTTTTTTACTTTGTGCTATTTTCCATGCAAATGCATGTTCTCTTCCACCCGAGCCTAATATTAAAACGTTCATAATTTAATTTGTGTTTATGCCGTTACAAATCTACCAAATAACATTAAACTGATTTTGCAACGGTATAAAAATAAAAAATCCCAACCGTTTAGACTGGGATTTGTAGAAAGTATTAATATTTTCTTTTATGGAAGACGGCGTTGCCTCTTGAACGCTTTCTCGCTCTTTCGCGATTAAGTCGTGCCTGAACTCCATCTTTATAACGTTTGTTTTTAGTACGGTAACGGGTAAATAAATGATGTTGTTCCTGATTTTGTTTTTTGCCTGGACGAGTTGGTTTGTAAACCCAGCCTCCAGGTATTCTTCTTTTACCAGAAAACATTCTTGAAAATAAACCACCGCTACTTTTGTTACCTGAAAATTTATGAATCTTGCGCTTGCCACCACCACCGCCACCACGACGCTGATTTTTATGCTCGCGTTTACGACTCTGCGCTACCGCATCGGTAAAAGTACCTACGGCAAATAAAAGGACAAGTATGAGTATTAGTCTTTTCAAAAAGTTGTGAATTACAATATTATTGAAATTATGTTACAATTTCCAGTATTTTTAGACGAAAAGCAAGCTTTGGGGGTTTAAATTTTAACAATAAATTCTTAATAACCCTCCATCTCTGCGAGTTTTTAGCTATACTTAATGAGTGAAATCCCAATGAAAACTGAGGCAATACCCGTTGATAACTTTCTTTTACAAAGCCCTGAAAAGCTGGTAATTGACGTGCGTTCCCCTATAGAATTCAAAAAAGGCCATATGCCGGGGGCTGTTAATATCCCTCTGTTTGATGATCTTGAACGCGCCGAAATTGGTACTTTATATAAAGCAAAAGGTAAGGAAGATGCTGTTATGCGGGGTCTCGAAATTGTATCGCCTAAGCTTACTAAGTTTATTAAAGAAGCAAAAAGCAACACTAAAAATAAAGGCGTATTGGTGTATTGTTTCAGAGGAGGAATGCGCAGTAATTCGTTTGGTTGGTTGTTAAATACCGCTGGCTTAGAAGCACAAATTATGGAAGGCGGCTATAAGGCCTACCGAAATTATGTGTTAAATCAATTTGAAAAAAACTACAAATTATTACTCTTAGGAGGAGCAACAGGCTCAGGAAAAACTGAAATTTTAAAACAGTTAAAAAGTAAAATCCCTATTTTAGATTTGGAAGGATTAGCACATCATAAAGGTTCTGCATTCGGAGGAATTGGCCAGCCCGCTCAATTACCACAACAACTGTTTGAGAATAATTTTTATAATGAATTGAAATTAGTTGACCCGACAAAATATCTTTTACTGGAAGATGAATCGATGTCGATCGGCTACAATAAAATCCCTTACTCTTTTTGGTTACAAATGAAAGAGGCCACCATTATTAAAATATTAATGCCTTTCGATTTACGCGTTAATCGCTTAGTAAATGAATACGGAAAAGAAGATATTGAGAAATTAAAACAAAGCGTAAAAAATATTTCGCAGCAACTCGGCCCTAACAACTCGAAAGATTGCCTGCAATGGTTAGATGAAAGAAAATTAGCGGATGTTGCCGCCCTTACTCTAAAATATTACGATAAAGCTTATGAATACAATCACACTCAAAAAAATAAAAAAGTAATTGTGCCAGTTGAAACCGACACTGCCGACCCAATTATAAATGCTGAAAAAATAAAACGTGCTTTTGAAGATTATGGAAAATATTAAACTTACTCAATATAGTAAAGCATCGGGCTGCGGTTGTAAAATTGCACACGCTGTGTTACAGGAAATTTTAAAAAGTGATTTTGATTTTGTGTGCAAAGAATTATTGGTTGGAAATAAAACCAATGATGATGCCGCAGTTTATGATCTAGGAAATAGTCAATGTTTAATAAGCACGACTGATTTTTTTATGCCTGTTGTAGATTCGCCCTTTGATTTTGGAAAAGTTGCTGCCACCAATGCAATTAGTGATGTTTACGCAATGGGAGGAAAACCAATCTTAGCCATTGCTATTTTAGGCTGGCCCACTGAAAAATTAGGAACCGCGAGCGCAAAAGAAGTATTGGAAGGAGCACGACAACAATGTGCAAAAGCAGGAATTCCATTGGCGGGCGGACATAGCATTGAAAGCACAGAACCCATTTTTGGTTTATCGGTAAATGGAATTGTAGAACGAAAAAATTTAAAACAAAATAATTCATTACAAGAAGGTGATAGTATTTATCTAACAAAATCATTGGGAACAGGAGTTTATAGCACTGCTTTGAAACGTGGCGTTTTAAAAACTGAAGATTATTCTATATTGCTAAACTCAATGTGCGAATTGAATAGTTTAGGTTTTGAATTAGGACAATTACCATATGTAAATGCTTTAACAGATGTAACAGGCTTTGGTTTTTTAGGACATTTATTAGAGATGATGGGAGATAAAAATCTCACCGCTGAAATCTCAAAAAGCAAAATAAAAACATTTGAGAATTTAAGTTTTTATACTTCACAATTTATTTTTCCTGATAACACAACGCGTAATTTTAATGCTTATGAAAAAGATGCTAGCGGCATGCAGGATTTGGAATTCATGACCTTTTGCGATCCGCAAACTTCCGGCGGATTATTATTCACCATCAATTCCTCCAATGAAAATGATTTTGAGAATTGGATAAAGGAAAAAAATTATTCAGCTGAAAAAATTGGAAGTGTAAAGAAGTTCAAAGAGAAAAAAGTAGAATTTATATAATCTACGAATACGAATTGTACGAATTTATGAATCGAGAAGTGTTAAACTTTATGCTTAGGCATATAGATTCGTACATTCGCGAAAATTCGTATTCGTAGATAATTACTCATCATCCGGGCGCTCAATTACCAAACTCTTGCACACATAATGATTCACAATGTCTCTGAATGCTTTTTTGTGTGAAGGCCGAACACCAAATGTTGAAATAATTTCTTCGTCATCATCATTATAAATAATTTTAAATCCTTTTGGGCTTACTTCTTCTACAGTTTTAATATCAATAAAATACCATTGCTTATTGCTGAACATGGTTTTCTTCATTTCAAATTTATCTTCATAAATAATAGCGAACGGATTTAACAGTACCCATAGCGTTTGAAAAATCATTATCACGGTAGGAATGCCCAAAATAAACATTAACGGGTTCATCTCTTTCTGATACCAATATGTTAAAAAGCCTAAAAGGCCGGTTATTCCTACAAAAATCAGAACAACAAGCATATTTCTCTCGAAATATTGTAAGGGAACATCTTCTTTTTTCTTTTTCACACGGCTAAGTTAAAAATTATAATTCTTTAACGGGGCCTTCAGGATTTCTTTTTTTATACTTGCTTATTGCATTTGTGCCAATTTTTTGATATTTATGTAACTTGTTTAACAATTAAGCGTAATACTTACATATATAAAAGCCCTGAAACACTGAATTGATGCGGATTTTAAGACATACATTACTTTTAGCTTTAGTTACACTTTTAGCATTTCCCGCTAAATCACAATCTGTAATGGCGGATGATCCTATTGCTGCCATGTTGGATAGCTTGTCTAATATGAAGGTTTTAGAATATGCGTTTCAGAAACCTGCATTTCCAAAAAATAATAAATACCATTTTGAAGCTGATAGCGTGCCGCGTTATGATGATTATACATTTGAAGCGCGCTTAGCAAAATTAGATGCTGTTTCGCCTTTCGATTTAGTTTACAATTCACACGTAAAAGGATTTATTGATTTATATACTATTCGTCGCCGCTCTTTAGTAAGTCGTATGATGGGATTAGCGCAATTATATTATCCAATGTTTGAGGAAGTGTTCGACCGTTATAATATTCCACTTGAATTAAAACATTTAGCAGTTATTGAATCAGCATTAAATCCAAACGCACGTTCAAAAGCTGGCGCTCAGGGGCTATGGCAATTTATGTATCCTACTGGTAAAATGTATGGTCTTGGCGTTACGTCTTATATTGATGAACGCAGCGACCCATACAAAGAAACTGTTGCAGCTGCTGAATATTTAAAATCATTGTACAGTATGTTTAACGATTGGCAAATGGTATTGGCAGCTTACAACGCCGGACCAGGAACCATCAGTAAAGCTATTCGCAGAAGCGGTGGTAAGAAAACATATTGGGAGATTCGTCCGTTTTTACCAAAAGAAACGCAAGGTTACGTACCTGCATTTATTGCGGCAAATTATGTAATGAATTACACTGCCGAACATAATATTTATGGAGACGTGCCGCGTAAAACTTATTTTGAAGTAGATACTGTAGTTGTAAAAGAACCAATGAGCTTTGCGCAAATTGGTGCTGCATTAGATGTTAGTGTTGAAGAAATAAAATATTTTAATCCGCAATACCGTAAGGATATTATTCCTCCCGGCGGAAATGCATTGTGTTTACAAAAAGATAAAATAGGAACTTTTTTAACTCACGAAAAAGAAATTTACGCTGCTATTAATGCACAGAATACCGAAAGTGCAGGATTAGCAAATACAAATGTAAAAGAAGTTCAGTTAACACACGTTGTACAAAAAGGACAACGCCTTAGCGACATCGCGCGCAAATATGGTGTTACGGTTTCAGATTTAAAGACATGGAATTATATTGGGAGAAGAGGTTTAAAGCCGGGAAAAAAATTAGCTGTATATATACAAAAAGCAGTTGAAGCTAAACCGGAAAATACAGAAAACAAAACTGATGAAAAACAATTAGCAAGTAACGACACCACAGATAATAAAAAATTAGCTGAGAATATTTCTTCGAAAAAACCAGCTCAAAAAACAAAACCAAATACTTCTGTTGTTGGCAAAGAAGTTTATCACAATATTCAAAGTGGTGAAACGCTTTATGTATTATCAAAAAAATACGGTGTTAGTGTTAATTCTTTAATGCAGTTAAATGGCTTATCAAAAAGCTCAACTCTAAGCATCGGCCAAAAAATTAAAATCCGGTAGTTATTTCTTTCTCTTAATCAAATCGATTATTAATTCGGGCGGGCGACCAATAACGGCTTTGTAACCATCAATCACAATTGGGCGTTCAATTAATTCAGGATGTTCAATTAAAATTTGAATCCATTCTTCATCTTCAAATTTTTTCTTCAGAAATTTTTTAATGAACAAAGGTTCCTTTTTTCGAATGATATCAATTGGTTTGCATCCTAGTTTTGCGAGCAGTTCGCGTAACTCTTTTTTGGTGGGAGGTTTCTTTAAATACTCGCGGATGGTAAAATCACATTTATTTTTTTCTAAAATCTGAACCGCTTCACGGCACTTCGAACACATGGCGTTATAGTAAATAATCATAGTGGCTCTCAGGTGGTTAAACAAATATTTTATTTCCCGTTAAACTTAATACCTAACTATACGTCAAATAAAAAAATTAACTATGAAAACGAAAATACTACTTATTAATGCAATTGCTGTAATTATTAGTTTAAGCTCTTGCAAAAAAGAAGCCGGCCCTGCGGGATCAACAGGCGCACAAGGTCCAGGCGGACCAGTGTTAACAGGCAATTTAAAAGGTTATATTAATCATTACGATGCTTCAGGAGCAAAATTAACCTCAGGTTTGGCCGGAGATACAATTAGTATAGATGGAACCACAAATTTTGCAGTTACCAACGCATCGGGAATGTATTCTTTTACCGGACTTACTACAGGTATTTATAATTTAACGATAACAAGAAGCGGTTTTGGAACCACAAAAATTCAAAGCCTTCAATTTACTGGCGGCGGTGATTCATATAGAAACGCTAATATTTCCAAAATTCCCACTCTCAACCTTGCAACGCTTATGATATATGATACAGTCATTAACGGGGTAAATAATATACATGTAAGAGGACATGTTACAAGTTCAACCGATGACCAAAGCGTAATTATATTTATTGGAATTCCCGGTAATACAACCGTAAACTCCGGGGTATCTAATGAAATTTCTTCTTATGTTGTTAATGTTCCGGTTAATGCTGCCGGCAACAATACATTAGTTAAGCTTAATATTCCTACAGCTGAACTTTATGATCTAGGTTATGTTTCAAGTAACACTGTTTATTTTGCTGCTTATACCATTGGCGGAAATACAAATGCATCAGCGTATACTGATTTAACTACAAACAAACCTATCTACACTGCATTAGGTAATACACCGTTGTTTGCAAATGCACCCGTACAGTAAAATATTAAATGTTTAGTTTTTAATGAGTCCGTTGTAAAAAAAACTACAACGGACTTTTTTTAACCCTTCACTCTTATAATTACGTCGCTTAATGGCATCTCTTTGCCATCAGGGCCAACCGCAATTATTTTCTCAATAAATATTCTTCCGCCTGGCTTTATTTTTCCAATTGCCTCTTTAGCTGCAGGAGTAAAATTAAATCCTGTACACGGACTTTCGGTAAAAATTCCATTTGGCACTGTTACTACATTATAAGATTTGATTTTGAATTTAGCATCCAAATCAAATCCAGGTATATCTGCTGAGATAGCGTTTAACGAAGGCACTTCCACTTTGCGCATTTCGCAAGAGCCCAACGCATATTTACCATTTATTTTTACAAACGGAATTGGTATTGATTTTACCCTGAATTTTGAGGGAGAACCCTGCAATTTTAATTGCCCGTTTGCTTCGCGCGAATAAACTGCAACTTCACAAGTGCCTGTTGCAACCGGTTTGATAGTGTATTTTCCATTTCCGGCGGCTATGAGAGGTGCGTTGTTGCCATTTATTTTTGCAACTAAATTTGTTGGCGCTACTCCTGCAGCACTTATCGTTAATGGATTTTGTAATCCTGCATAAAACACATTCATCTTATCTGCAGATACAGCTGATGAAGGTGCAGCTACAGTATATTTATCTTCGAAGGGATAATATTCCGTTTCACCTTTTCCGTTTTTAAATTTTATAACGCCCGCTAAAGTTTGTTCACCTTGTCCTGCGGTTTTTACATCAAACTTACCTGCACCTCCTGAAAGCATAAGAGGCGATCCTTCATTTATTAATTTTTTTGAAACTGTATCGTATTTTGCCCCGATAAGAATTTGCATATTATCACTAGTAAAATCACTCGATGAAGCTGATAAAATAATATCCGCCAAATAATTTTCACCACTACGAATATATTTAGATGGCGCAACAACTTTGGCTGAAAAAGAATTAAAATTCACTATTTGCTTTCCTGACGCCGCGGCAAACTGATTAATCATTTCCGCTTCCAGATTTTTTACATCAGATTGAATTTTTGAAAGATTAGTAATAACAGCCGCTATTGGCAGATTATAAAAATTTTGCAATTCCCATGTCATTTTTAAATCATCAATAGTTTCGTTACTGTCAATCGGCCTAAGTGTATTTATTTTTTCTTTAAGTGAAATATAATCGGCAGCAGGTAATTTTGTGGCTAAATGTGAGTTCATATCTTCAATCATCTTATCTAATTTATTACATAAGATATTCAGATTTCCTCTTAACTCTTTTGCTGAATACTCTTTAGTCACTGGATTATTTTCATCGGAACCGATTAATTGAAATGTTGGTTTATCATACTCTTCCAGTTTTTCTACAAAACGTAAACGCATGGTATCAGCTTGTGAAGGATTTACTTCTTCTGTTATTTCAATTAATTTCTTTTTTAATTTTTCTATATAAAGCACTGCTTCCATAGTTAGCTTTCTACTTTCTATCGCCTTATCGTAATAAGCTTTTGCGGAAGCGCGTTCTTTCGCAGTTCTTTCGAATTCCGCCAACATTTTTTCGTTACTCAATTGAACGCCTTTGTTTGTTTTTTCTAAACTTTCATTTACAGTTACAAAACCTTTTAAAATATCTTTCGATACGTTTAAGGCTAATAAACAAGTTAGCACTAAATACATCATGCCAATCATTTTTTGTCTGGGAGTTTCTTTCATTCCGGCCATAACTTTTCATTTTAGGGGGTTATACCGGATATAATGAAGCAATACAAATAAATGTTACGGATTGTAACTTTATTTTTTTTCTGCATTATGAATTAAGATAGTGTGTGAAAGACTGAAGGGACATAAATGATGAAAGGGATTGAAAAGACAAGGTAGCGTCTTTTCAATCCCTTTTGTCCCTTTAGTCTTTTAAGTCCCTTTAATTAACTTTTCCTTGCCGTACTCATTAAGTAGGCTTTAATTAATTCGTCGAGGTCGCCATCGAGTACACCTTCGGCATCAGTTATTTTTAATTCGGTACGCACATCATTTACCATTTTGTAAGGATGCAAAACGTATGAACGGATTTGAGAGCCCCACTCTATTTTCATTTTTCCATCTTCCACAGCTGCTCTTGTTTCATTACGCTTACGCATTTCCAGTTCATATAATTGTGACTTCAACATTTTCATAGCAAGTTCCCTATTCCCTAATTGGGAACGTTCTACCTGACAAACAACTGTAATACCCGTTGGTTTATGTAAGAGTTGAACTTTTGATTCCACCTTATTTACGTTTTGTCCACCCGCACCACCGCTTCTTGACGTACTCATTTCAATATCGTTGGGATGAATATTAATTTCGATACTATCATCCACAATAGGATAAACATAAACGGAAGCAAAAGAAGTATGACGTTTTGCATTCGCATCAAAGGGACTAATCCTTACTAAACGGTGAACGCCATTCTCTCCTTTTAAATACCCGTAAGCAAAATCACCTTCAATTTGCAAAGAGACAGATTTTATTCCGGCAGCGTCGCCATCATTTTTATCGAGTTCAGAAATTTTGAAACCTTTTTTATCAGCCCACATCACATACATTCGCATAAGCATGCTCGCCCAATCGCAACTTTCGGTACCACCAGCGCCTGCATTAATTTGTAATACACAACCTAAAGCATCGTCTTCACTACTCAACATATTCTTAAATTCAATATCTTCTAATTGCTTAAAGGCAATATTGAATTGCTGAGTCGTTTCTTCATCTGTAGCGTCCCCTGATTTAAAAAAATCATAAAATGTATTTGTATCATCAACAGCACGCGTTAATGCATCAAAAGAATTGGTCCAACCTTTTTTGAGTTTTGTTTCCTTTAAAATTTGTTCTGCTTTTTTTGGATCGTTCCAGAAATTCGGGTCGCCAGCTTTTTCTTCGAGTTCTTCTATCTCGTGTTTTTTCTTATCGTAGTCAAAGATACCCCCTTAGAGCCTTATGGCGATCATTTAGATCTTTTAGCTGGTCGGAGGTAAACATAGTGCGAATGTACTAACAATTTTTGGATTTTGAATACGGTGAATAAAAAATAGCGTAGGCAACAATCATAATAAAACCAAAAGACGGCAAACCAATTACAAAAGCTATAAATAAATGCTGAAGAACGCCAACTAATAAAAACCACTTTTTAATTTTCTTTACCCAAACTAATAATGAAAACAATAATTGGTAAGCAACTACAGTATAAGTTAAAAAAGAGCCTAAAAAACTTCCTTGATACAAAAACGGCAGACTGAAATCATAAACCTTAAAGACATCATTGGCCGCATTTCCGCTTAACCAATCAGCATCCGTTAATTTAGCGTATCCTGCCAAAAAATAAATCAGACAAACCTGAACATGCAATGCAATGACTCCCGCATTATGAAATGCTTTATCTAAGTTGGTATATTTTGAATTATTTCCTGGCGACAAAAATATTGCAAAAAACAAGAGATGCTGAAACAAATATTCGCCGGCCGATAAACTGCAAAAAATATAATTGTTTATGTTCCCAACAATAAACCATAAAATAAAGAACGTTAATCGCAATTGTTTTTTAAAGAAAAAAATATTTAATGCGGAAATTGCTGCAACACCAATAAAAAGTATTGATAAAAAAGAAGATTTTGCACTAAACAAAATAAAAACAGGTAATCTCCATATCGAAATTTGTGTTTCGTTAAAGTAAACTATACTGTTTTCTGAAAATAATAATTCAAAATCTAAGCACCAATACAAGCATTTATAAAGCACAAACAAGGCCAAAAGTTTTTGTAGCAACTGCGCCTCTTTAACATGGCGATAGTCATTAAAAAAATATGTAATTACTGACTTCAATTTTTTATTTTATAATAATGGGAGTAATCCGAATTGTTTCCGGTATCTTTTATTCTGATTATCAATTCGAGGTTTTGTGGTTTGTTTTTACTATTTAAGGTTATGTACTGAACTATTATTTTTTTAAGCACAACAAAATAAATATTTGAATTATCATCTTCCCCTATCGCATTTTCATTTTTCACTGATGATGCGTAATATCGGATTGAATTACCAAGTGAAAGCATTAAATTTTCATTGCCGCTTAGGCGATTACGCTGGTGCTTCGAATTGAGATGATAAAACAAATCCTTCCACTCTTTATCATCATATTTTATATATACACAATAATTTTGTTTGGGAACAGGCACAAACATGCCCCAGTTCTGATGGAAATAAGGATAAACATAAACGAACGATAAGATTTTAAATTTATTATCCTCTTTGCCCGGGAAAGCATAAGCCAAAACCGCCAAAAAATGGCCGATTAAATAAACCGTTAAAACGGCGGCGATAATTATTTTATGTTTATATTTAATGCTCTAATTTAACCTTAAATTGTATGATAAAAAAAGTCTTTTCCATTGTTTTAGCTTTAGGATTATCCTTAACACTATTAGCACAAAACAAACTATTAACCATACAGGATGCCGTTTCGAAAGGCCGCACCACCCTAGCCCCAAAACGACTGCAAAATTTAAGTTTTATTAAGGGCTCTGCTAAGTTCGCTTATATTGAAAATAACATTGTAAAAGTTGGCGATAACGCTACAGGAAAAATAAGTGATTTCGTTAGCATGACAGAAATCAATACTATTTTAAAAGCGGAGAAAAGAGATTCTCTTAAATCAATTATTATTTTAGAATGGAAAAACGACAAACAGTTTTATTTTTTAAGTGGGATTCTAGAATTGATTTATGATGCCTCCTCAAAAAAAGTTTTGGATGATGATAGAAAACAAAATGATAAAACATTAGAGTCTTATGACGAATTGAATAATGATACTTATGCTTACACAGAAAACAATAATTTATTCATCCACCAAAAAGACAAGAATGTTCAAGTAACAACCGACGGTTCGTACACTTTAGTTTATGGTAAGAGCGTTCATCGTGATGAATTTGGTATTCACAAAGGAACATATTGGAGCCCAAGCGGGAATTATTTAGCATTTTACCGAATGGATCAAAGTGATGTAACGGATTACCCTGTTATTGATTGGACTAAATATCCTGCCGAAAACAAAAACATGAAATACCCAATGGCGGGCAATAAAAGTCATTATGTTACTTTAGGCATTTATGATTTGAAAACAGGAAAAATCTGGTATGTAAAAACAGAAGGCGATAAAGAACAATATTTAACCAATATACAATGGAGTCCAACCGAAAAAAATATTTACATCGCTGTTTTAAACCGCGCCCAAAATCATATGTGGTTAAATGAGTATGATGTGGCAACAGGAAATTTTACAAAAACTTTATTTGAAGAGAAAGATGAAAAATATACTGAGCCTTTAACTCCTATTTATTTTGTAAAGAATGAGAAACAATTCATTTGGCTTAGCAGAAGAGACGGTTATCGTCATGCCTACCTATATAACATTGACGGAACTTTAGTAAAACAACTAACTAAAGGGAAATGGGAAATTAAAGAAGGATCTGGTTTTGATGAAAGTTATTCTCGAATGTTCTTTCATGCGAACGACCAAGGTGCAATTAATCAAGATTATTATTCTGTAAATATCAAAAACGGTCAGTTAACGCGCTTGACTTCAGGAGACGGATATCATACAGCTATAAGAGATGAAAAAGGAGATTACATTATTGATAATTTTTCTTCTTGCTACACGCCTCGTGAATATTCAGTTATTAATACCAAAACTAAAAAGTCGGTTTCTATATTTAAGGCAGAAAATCCATTGAAAGAATACAAAACCGGAAAATGGAGTTTGTTCACTATTAAAAACAGCGAAGGCGCAGATTTAAATTGCCGAATATTTAAACCAATTGATTTCGACAGCACAAAAAAATATCCCGTGATTGTTTATTTATATAACGGTCCGCATTCGCAAATGGTAACTAACAGCTGGATGGCTGGAGGCGAACTTTGGTACCAATACATGGCACAAAAAGGATATATTATTTATACACTTGATGGCAGAGGAACTTCTTTTAGAGGAAAAGATTTTGAACAAGCAACATTCCGTCAATTAGGAACTAAAGAAATGGAAGACCAATTAAAAGGCGTTGATTATTTGAAATCACTTCCATATGTTGATGTATCACGCATTGGTATTTTCGGCTGGAGCTTTGGTGGATTTATGACAACAAGTTTAATGACTCGTAGTCCGGGCGTATATAAAGTTGGTGTTGCAGGTGGTCCGGTTATCGACTGGACTTATTATGAAATCATGTACACCGAACGTTATATGGATTCGCCTCAAGAAAATAAAGAAGGTTACGAAAAAAATAATTTATTGAATTACGTTGATAAATTAAAGGGGAAACTACTAATGATTCACGGTGCGCAGGATAATGTAGTTGTCTGGCAACATAGTATTAAGTATTTGAAAAAAGCAACAGACAAAGGTATTCAGTTAGATTATTATGTTTATCCCGGTCACGAGCATAATGTATTAGGAAAAGATCGCGTGCATTTGATGGAAAAAATTTGTAATTACTTTATTGATATTTGTAGGGATCAGCTAATAGGAAATAGTTAACAAGGTTGCCGCTACTTATTATTCGTTTCTTTCTTTATTTTTTCTAACTCAATAACATCTATCAAATCTTTACTTCGTCCAGCAGCTTTCTTATTAGTGATAAGATGGTTTAAATGTAAAAAACGAACTCTTACATTTTGTATTTCTGCCGTTGGCGCTGCTTTATAGCATTCGTCAAAATCAACATTTTTAAATCCGGCCAACTCAGTCATTATATCCAACTCCATACCAGAGGCAAGTGTAATGTTGGTCCACCCTGGGATTAATTGTGTGGTTTCAAGACTTTCAAAATCGCCTAGACCAATTTCATTTAAAGATGCTCTCAAGTTTTTTCTATTCTCTTTGGTGTCTTTTATCCAGATATCTATATCAGCAGTAAAACGATTGAAGCCATTCAAATTAATTGCAAAGCCACCGACCATAATGTATAACACTCCATTTTTTTCGAGCGCTTTCCATAATTCTAAAATTTCATCATCTAAAATATCCATAAGATTATACGGAAGGAAAAGTGATTTTGGCTTTTTTCATCATCTGCCCAATACGGTACAACTTAAGCATCAATTGAAATCTTTTTTCAAAAACATTAAGCTCACCTTGATTCTTACTGACTTTAATATTACTCTTCTTTTTCATTACTATATGCTAAAATACAAAATTATTTGATGCGTACTTTAATATTCTTGCGGCTAAAAAATCACAATTTATTCTAAAAAACTAGCTCAAAATGTGCCTTTTTGTACTTTTAGTAATATTAATAATATGAAGAACCTGTTTTTAATTTTAATAGGAACCATTGTGTTCTCATCCTTCCAAACGGTTCCTGTTGAAGGAAAAATATTGGAGTTTTGTAAAAGCAATATGGGGAAGAAAGTTGACAGAGGCGAATGTTGGGATTTAGCGTATGCTGCTTTAAATTTTGCAAATGCAGATTGGAAAGCGCCTTTTAATTTTGGAGGCAAAGTAGATTATAAAAAAGATGGATTAAAACCAGCAGATGTTTTGCAATTCAGCAATGTGAAATTTATGTTTCCGAACCGAAGCATGAGTTTTCCAAAACACACAGCCATTGTTTCTAAATACGATAACGGAAAGATTTTAATCTATCATCAGAACTTTAATAATAAACGTTTTGTTGACACCCTTACAATTGATCTTGCTAATATTAAAAATGGTAAGATTGAAGCTTATCGGCCGAAGGGTAAACAAGCTCCAATGTAATTTTATTTTCAAGTGGAATATTTAATGAAATCTGGGAAATAAATATTCAGAGACGATTGTCATGGTGAGCTTGCCGAACCATAAGTAATATCTAAAAACAAAAGCCCCTGAGCCTGACGAAGGGGCTTCATAACGGGCGCTTCGTCAAGCTCAGCGCCAATTAAATTTATTGCAAATTATGGTTCGGCAAGCTCACCATGACTAACGTTTCAATTAAACAAACAGCTTCGATTAAAAACGGGATCTCCTTCGACAAGCTCAGGATAAACTACACAGCCTCGTTCGCCTCAGGCGGTAAGCCCCAAAAACAAAATTGAAAATAAAACTAAATAACGTGACTTAATTTCATCATGTTAGTACGGCCTTTTTCGCGCATAGGCATACTCGCAATATTAATTACCAAATCATCCTGCTTCACTAATTCTCTTTTCTTCACAAATTGAATTAAATCAGAAATAGTTTGATCTGTGCTTTCGTATTTATCATAATAGAAACCTTGGACGCCCCACACTAAACTTAAAGTAGTTAGCAAAGATAAATTATCGGTAAAAATATAAATGTGTGCTTTAGGTCGATGACTCGCTAATTTAAATGCCGTATAACCACTGTTAGTCATACTTATAATTGCATTTACTCCCGAATGATGAGCTAGAGTACAAGCATTAAAACAAATGCTATCGGTAACGTAGGTAATAGTTTTAATTGAAGGGGCATGCTCGCGATAGTAAATAGTATCTGCATTATTTTCTACTTGTGTTATAATGCGGCTCATGATTTCTATAACTTTTACGGGATATTTTCCGACTGAAGTCTCAGCACTTAACATAACAGCATCGGCGCCATCCATAACGGCGTTAGCAACATCATTTACTTCAGCTCTTGTAGGTGTATAACTTGTAATCATACTTTCCATCATTTGCGTAGCGATGATTACTGGTTTAGACGCTTGAATACATTTTTGTACCATCATTTTTTGCAGCAAAGGCACTTGCTCCATTGGTAACTCAACACCTAAATCGCCACGTGCTACCATTAAGCCATCAGTAACATCTATAATATTATCAATCTCTTTTATAGCTTCGGGCTTTTCAATTTTTGCAATAACACGAGCGCGTTTTCCTTTTTTAAAAATAATTTCTTTTAAATCAACGATGTCAGTTACCGAACGTACAAATGATAAACCGATCCAATCAAAATCATGTTCTAATGCAAAATCTAAATCTTTTAAATCCTTTGGCGTTAAACATGGTAATGAAATTTTTGTATTGGGAAGATTTACGCCTTTTTTAGAAGATAAAACACCGCCAATTAAAATTTTACATTTTACTTCATCAGTTCCATTGGTAGAAATAACTTTTAAATGCAGTTTACCATCATCCACTAAAACCATTTCACCAACCTGAACATCTTTCGGAAATTGAGGATATGTTATATAAACGCGGTTTTCATCCCCTTCACATTCTGTAGTTGTAATAATAATTTCTTTGTCCTCCACTAAAATAACTTTGTTATCCTTTACCATCCCGATTCTTAATTTCGGGCCTTGTAAATCGGCTAAAATGCCAACGTGGTAACTTAATTTTTTATTTAAAGCGCGGATGTTTTTCACAGTTGCTTCAACGGCTGCATAATCGCCATGCGAAAAATTAATGCGGCAAATGTCAAGTCCCTCAACAAACATTTGTTCTAAAACCGCTATATCGGCTGTAGCCGGACCCATAGTGGCTACAATTTTGGTTCTGTTAAATAGTGAGCTCATATTAAGCATTAAAAGTACTAAATAGATTGGAACAATAATTTAACTTTGCATTAATTAATTAGTATTTCTATGCCCTCGAAACTCGAGAAATTTGACGATTTCAATAGCTTTAGCAACTGCTTCACCTTATACTTTGAGAATACAAAGGAGGGGTTGCCTTTGCAGGGGAAATGGCATGCTGAACATTTTAAAAACCAAAATCCTATTGTATTAGAATTAGGTTGCGGAAAGGGTGAATACAGTGTTGGTTTGGCTAAAAATAATTCTAATAAAAATTATATTGGAGTAGATATAAAAGGTAACCGCATTTGGACGGGTGCTTCTGAGGCTCTGAATTCTAAATTAAATAATGTTGCTTTTATTAGAACACGAATTGATTTTATCGACCATTGTTTTTCTGAAAATGAAATAAGCGAAATTTGGATTACATTCCCTGACCCCCAACCACAAAAAACAAGAGCGAGAAAACGGTTAACACATATGATGTTTATTAACCGCTACCTTAAATTTTTAAAACCAGGCGGATTAATGCATTTAAAAACCGACAGCACCAGTTTTTACGAACATACATTGGAGGTTATTAAAGAAAATAATTTTACCTTGTTATTTAATACCGACGATTTGTATGTGAATTGTCCGACCGGAAGAGAAGAACTTATTACTATTAAAACTCATTACGAGAAATTGTTTACCGATAAAGGTGAAAAAATAAAATACTGCTGCTTTAAAATAAATTAGAATGAGAAAATTAAAAGAATTACCGCACAAAAAACATTATTACAATGCTGTACTAAAAAGTTCGCTCTTTGCACTTTTCATACTAGTCTTCTCAATGGGTATTGGCACATGGGGCTATTGTTATTACTATAATTTAGGTTTAATTGACGGCATGTTAAACGCCAGTATGATTTTAACAGGCATGGGCCCTATAGATGCAGCGCCTGATAACGCAGCAAAATTATTTGCTACTTTTTATGCTTTGTATAGCGGTGTTGCGTTTTTAACCAGTGTTGCTGTTATTTTTGGCCCGGTGTTACATCGTTTCCTTCACCGTTTTCATTTGGATGTGGAAGAATAATTTATGCTGAATCCTTTAGAAAATTATTTTCTTAAGCAAGCTGAACCACATCAGAGTTGCATGTTGTACTTGCGGAAATGGTTAATGGAGCAAGGGTTTGACGAACAATATAAATACATGACTGCTATGTATTATTATAAAGACAAACCTTTCTGTTACATGAGCGTGCGTACTAAAGACAAAAAATTGTACTTAGGTTTTTGGAAAGGCCACCAAATGAAACATCCGAAATTAGAAAGAGAAGGGCGAAAATTATTCAGCGCATTTTACATTGATCCAAAAAAAGATCTTCCAATAAAAACACTCACACAAATTGTGAAGATGGCGAAGAAGTTCTATTAAGCTAAAATTTCTTAAATATAGTTGCTGGGTTAAGTATGCAATTTAAATTGTGTATCTTAGTATTATAATGGCAGAAGAAAAAGATAAAAATAAAGACAAGAACGAGGTGAACGATCCGATGGCTGTTTACAGAAAATCGC
>JAYTSW010000270.1:0-1640 GCA_043745425.1 Sphingobacteriaceae bacterium
CTGCTTCTAAAAAATTTCGGTTTTAATAAAAAGCGATTGCGTTAATGTTTCAATTGACGCTGTCGCTTTTTATGTCAGCCAGTGTCGATTTAGTTGAACCGGGTTCAAAGAGATTATCTTTCTCATTAAAATAGTATTTAGCTTATTTTATGCGGTAATAAATGTAAAATATTTCCTCGAACTTTGCTATCTCTTTTACAGGGATTCATTGAAATAAATTCCATTCATCCCTGTAAAAGAGATAGCAGTTTCTTCTTCATTAAAGTTAATCGTTGTCCATGTTCAAACTAATCGGTAAAGTCTGAAAACAGAACTATTTATAAATACATGTGTTGATTAAGTACAATAACGATTAATGGTTAGTATTGCCACCGGATTACTTTTTACCAAAATATAAAAATTAAAGGATTAAGAATAATATGGAGGCTATACGGTGTTATAAGCTAGCCTTCGGTCGATGGTGTATGTCAAATTTAGTTCTTTCAAAATATATTTTGATGTAAAAAAAAGTCGGACGATGCCGACTTTTAATTACATTTTTGTAATAATCCTATTTTTTTTCTTTCGTTTCAAATTGCGTTTTTGTTGCTTCAAATTGCTCTTTTACAACTGTAATTATCTTTTCCGAAACAATTTCAGAAATTTCCTTTACTGACATTCCTTGATGTATGTTTAATTTTTCTTCTGCTGTTTCTTTGAATGCAGACAAAACGTCTTTGTTAGAGTAGGAATTGTTTGAGAAATTAGTATTAAATGATAATGTTTCCATGTCTTTATATTTTAAAATAGTTGTCAAAGAAATGCTGGTTTAATTCTGGTCTAAAATAGTGTTTTCGTTTTATCCATACAAATCCGTCCCCTTTTGAAATAACTGCAACATCCACAGGTCCACCAACACTTTCTTCAGCAAAGGTAATTCTTCTTTTCAAATATGTCAAATAAATCAAACTTTCAGCCATTTCTGCAAGGTCTTCTTTTGCTAAGTTACTGACAGCGTTCATTAAAGGAGTGATGTGATTCTCCCTTTTTATTTGTTGATTTAAAGCGCTAAATTCATTAACAATTGCAGATGTATCCAAGTGTTGTATTTGCTCAGTTAAAAGAGGGTTCGTGTCACCAATACTGTCTAAAATGGCTTTATTATATTTTTTAAACAGCGCATCAAAATTATTTAGATAAATATTGTCAAGAGAGGGGTCAATTCCTGTAAGTATAGTGTCTATCACGTCAGTTTGTGCGAATGGACAGACTGCACCATTGTTGCTCTTTGAAATTGAAGCAGCTCGATTTTTATTGACATAAAATCGCAGTCTGTTATCAATAACAATTGATATGTTGATAGGAATTAATTGGGGGTAAATTTCTTCTTCGCCAAATCCGGTAAAAATTAGACCAGTAAAATTGGATAGTTCTTCCTTAGCTCTTAATATTGAATATACTGCTCTTTTTATTTTTACTAATAGCCCTTGCGAAATTACTATACCATTTACTTCAAACCGAAGTTGGTTTATTCTTACAAATATTTCATTTGAATACTCTGTAAACATTTCAAATGTATAATCTACAAACTCAGAACAAAATTCTGTCTGAGCGTCCCAAATAGAAATGAGATTGTCAATCTGGCTTTCTATAATCACCAA
>JAYTSW010000271.1:0-5958 GCA_043745425.1 Sphingobacteriaceae bacterium
GCTGTTTTCATCTTTATCCTTTACGCATCAAAGGTATAACCGAAGAACAACGCGATGCTATTATTAAGGAGATATTTGAACACGATGTGTCGGTTAATGTGCATTTTATTCCCGTGCCTTGTATGAGTTTTTATAAAAATATGGGTTACGATATAAAAAATTATCCGGTGACTTATAAGAACTATAGTACTGAAATTAGCCTGCCTGTTTTCTACGACTTAAACAACGAGTTAACGGAAACGGTAATAAAAGCAGTAGTTGAATCTGTTAATAAGGTATTGGGTTGAAAAGACTCTTTGATATTATAGCATCTTTTATTGGCATTATTATATTGTCGCCGGTTTTACTTCTCATGAGTATAGCTGTTGCTATCACCTCAGGGTTCCCTGTATTTTATTTGCAGACAAGAGTTGGGAAGAATAATATAGATTTCAAATTATTCAAGTTTCGATCTATGGCTAATAATTCTGATAAAAAAGGATTGTTAACGGTTGGTGGTCGTGATCCGAGAATAACTTCTGTTGGATATTTTCTTCGTAAGTATAAATTAGACGAACTCCCACAATTATTTAATGTACTATTTGGAAGTATGAGTTTGGTTGGGCCAAGACCTGAAGTGCGTAAGTATGTAGATATGTATAACGAAGAGCAAAAGAAAGTTCTTTCCGTTCAGCCGGGAATAACAGATTATGCTTCTCTTGATTATATAAATGAAAACGAATTACTGGCTAAATCTCAAAATCCAGAGGAGACCTATATTAAAGAAGTAATGCCAGCTAAATTGCTTCTCAATCTTAAATACATTAATGAAGCCGGATTGGGTACCGATTTGAAACTTATTTTTAAAACAATATGGAAAATTTTTGAGAATTAATATTCCAATGGTTCACAACTCGTATGCCTAACTCTTAAAATAAGGATAAAATCTCCATCAATCTTATACGTGATTCTATAACTGTAAATAGTATAAGCTCTGTAGTCTCCGTTATTATTGTTTTTTAGTGAATCTGCCTGGTAAATAACAGAACTAATAGATAGTGTTTTTGTCGATTCAATAATCTTATTCTTTACCAAATTAGCGCCCTGAAGTGAATCTTTCTTAATAAAAGTGTAAATGTCTTTTAATTGTTGTTTAGCGAGATTGGACCAAACAACTTTGTACCCTCCTTTTACCATTTTTGAGCTTCTTTTTCCAAGGCTTCTTGGGAAGTAAATCGACCCTTTTTTATTTGCCTTTCTGACTCTTCAAGTTCTTTATTATATTGTTTGCGACTAATTCTTTTGTCAGAAGGATCAATGTGTAATATGCTTTTTACCATACTTAAAAGTAACTCTTGTTGTTTTGTTGTTAACAGTGGCAAATAAGAATCTAGCTGTTTTTTTATGGCTTTTGTAGTCATGATATAAATTTATATTCAAAGATAATAAATTTAAAGAAATCCCTAAAGCGAAGAAAAGAGTTGTTTTATACTCAGATAAGAACTAATTATAAACCCTTCTCGAGCGATTTCAATTCTTCCACTTTCTCGGCGTAACCTAATTTCTCGAAAGAGTAAACTAGATTATTTAATACACGCTTTAATATATCGAGGTTGCTGCACGGGAGGTAATATTTATTCTCAGGTTCAACATTTAATTGCTTTAAGAAAGAATCGATGTCCTTTTGCTGAAAAATCAGTCCTTTGCTAAAAGGGTTCACATAAAACAAAATATTATCGGAAAGTGTTTTATGATTGGTATCATAAAGGTTAGCGTAATCATTAACATAAGCCAAAACAAAATGCTGAGGTAAATTCACACCGAAAACTGGAATATCCAATTCTTTACAAACCAAAGCGTAAACCACGCTTAACATAACGGGATTTCCTTTTTTGGTTTCGAGTACAATATTTAAGAACGAATTCTGAGGAGCGTGATAATTGGTAATATTTCCACCAAACTGATGAACTTCGAACAAAATGTGATTAATGATTTTTATTTTTTCAAGTCCTGTTAAATCATCATGAATCTCTAACCAAACATCTTGCTTTAATTGTTGAATTTGTTTTTTGAGTTTGAGTTCGTCCAAATCGGGATATTGATAACGAGCAATCATACAAACGCCTTTGAAAAGATCTTCCTGCTCATGTTCCGCCCAATGTTTAAGTGCTTTTTGAAGGGCTTCGAAATTGATGTTACGGATAATGGTCTCGATGCGTTTTTGCATGATAGCATCAAAACTATTTTCCCAAGCAGTTTCCAAATGAGGAATGGCTTGCGGGCCTAACATAATAAAGCGTTCTCTTACCTGTGTATAAATGGTTTCATCTGGATCATCAAGAAGGGTAATTAAGGCAATTACCTCTTTTAAGTTCATTTGATTTTTTCCAGCCTTCATAGTCTAAACAAAAATAGACCAAGCATTCGGGCCTTTTGGATGGAGGCTTAATATTTTTTAACAATCAAGTTGTTAATCGTTCTAAACTATTTTCTATTAATAACTCTACACTTTTTTTATAATCCTTGGTAAATTCCTTCCTAACCCTGTTAGCAATAATGACACAAGCGGTTAAACAATTATGGCCCAAAAGCTTTCCTAAACCGTAAAGCGCTGAGGTTTCCATTTCGAAGTTGGTAATCTTTAGACCGTTATGATGGAAGTTTGTTAATAATTCGTTGAGGTTTATGGATGAAGCTTTCAAGCGAATTTCTCGTCCTTGCGGACCATAAAACCCAGGCGCGGTAGCCGTTATACCAACATGATTTCCTGATTTAAATTTTTCGAGAAGAGTTTCCGAACCTTTTACGCAATATGGATAGGGTAAGTTATTTTGCCATTTGGTATGTTTTATGAAAGCTTCGCTAATATCGGTTTCATTTATATTTTTCCAATCCTGATAAAAATTAAGCAAGCCATCTAATCCTAATCCGTGTGAGCTTACAACAATTCCGTTAACGGGAATTTCTTGTTGCAAAGCGCCGCTGGTTCCAAAGCGAATAATATTTAAACTTCTTAATGTTGGATTTAATTCGCGTGTTTCTAAATTAATATTTACGGCAGCGTCGAGCTCATTCATTATGATATCAATGTTATCGGTGCCAATTCCTGTTGATAAAACAGTAAGGCGTTTTCCATTGAACCAGCCGGTGTGAGTAACAAATTCGCGGTGCTCGGTTTTAAAATCTATTTTGCTGAAGAAAGAACTTATTTGCGCAACGCGTCCTTGATCACCAACAACAATAACAGTATCGGCAACATCTTCAGCTTTTAAATTAATATGATAAACACGTTTATCTTCCGTTAAAATTAATTCTGTCTCGGCAAATCGCATGTTATTGAGTATTGGTTATGTTGTAAATAAAAATAAGAAAATGGTTTCCTAAAATTAGTATTCCTATTAATAAAGAAACGAAAGAAAACACCAAAACAGCGCCTGCCGCCATGTCTTTAATTTTGCCTGCTTTTTCGTTGTAATCCGGACTAACTAAATCAACCAAATTTTCGATGGCGGAGTTTATCATTTCTAATGAAATTACTAATCCAATGCAAATTAAAAGGATGCACCATTCTTTAGAATTAACACCTAAAAATAAAGCTAATGCTATAGTTAAAACAGCACAGGTTAATATGATTTTCATATTGCGTTGTTTAAGGCTATAAACCAAGCCTTTAAAAGCATACGTAAACGATTTTAAGAATGAATTCATTTGGAGGGATAAAGTTAAATAAAGTACGATAGAAATCACGAAATAAGCTCAAAAATTGTATATTTACTATTCCAATTTAATCAGGGGTTTAAGAAGGTAAATGCGGTGTTTTTTAGCCATATTATTTAGTGTTTTTGCCGGCTTGCTATTTAGTCAGAATGGAGATATTAAAAAAATGGAACTAGAAGCGGAGACAGAGCTTAAGTCCGAGAATTACGAAGATGCTCTTGAAGATTATCTCCAGCTTTTAACTATCGACCCTAAAAGTGAGACTTATAATTATAACATTGGCGTTTGTTACCTTAATTCAAATGTAAATAAATCAAAAGCGGTTTCGTACCTCGAAACTGTGGTGAGTAAAGAAAAACACAATCCGAATGCTGATTTTTTATTAGGGCGCGCTTATCAATATGCGAATCGTTACGATGAGGCTATAAAAAGTTTTAACAAGTTTAAGGAACTTGCAAAAGGTAACTACGAGAACCTGAGTAATGTTGAACAGGAAATACAATACAGTATTAATGCGAAAGAATTAACCAAATTTCCGGTGGATGTAATCTTTCAATCGCTTGGTAAAATTATTAATTCGCCTTTCGCCGATTATTATCCCTTTGTTACTGAAACAGAAAATTACATGGTGTTTAATTCGAAACGTCCAGTAAAAAAAGATGCACAAAAAGGAGAGAATGGTCAATACAAAAATTCGATTTTTATTTCTAAAGTAATTAATGGTATGTATGCCGAAGCGGATGTAATTGGTGAGCCAATTTGTGAAGGCAATAGTGGTGAGGAAGTAATTGGTATGAATGCCAAAGGAGATATTTTATTAATTTATAAATCGGATTATAAAGGCGCTGGTAAAATTTATATTACCAAAATGTATGCTAATGGTAATTTTTCGAAACCTGAATTATTGCCACAACCTATTAATAGTTCAGGTGATGAAATCGCTGCTTGTGTAAGTAACGATGGTAACACCATTTATTTTGCAAGCGATCGTAAGGGTGGTTTTGGCGGAACAGATATTTATTCTTGCACAAAATTACCAACCGGTAAATGGGGCGACCCAAGAAATTGCGGAGTAGGTGTGAATACACCTATGAATGAAGATTTTCCTAATTTATCTCCCGATGGTAAAACACTTTTCTTCAGTTCAAAAGGTCACGCCAGTATGGGTGGTTATGATATTTTTAAAGCGACTTATGATGAGAGTCAACATCGTTTTATTAATCCGCGCAATTTAGGTTATCCTGTAAATACATCTTATGATGATTTAAATTTCAGAATTTCGAAATCAGGCAAGTATGGTTATTTAGCTTCTATCAGAGGCGGAGGTAATGGTGATTTAGATATTTACCGTGTTTTATTTAATGAGGCTGATTTAGATTATACTGTTCTTATAGGACAATTAGTGGCACGCGATCATTCGGAAATTGAATACAGAGATGTTACTATTAGTGTGAATGATATTATTACAAAGGAATTAATTGGAAATTATTACCCAAATCCTGCTAATGGAAGAAGTATTGTTATTTTGCCTCCCGGAAAATATATTTTAAACGTAGAGGCGCCAGGCTTTAAAGATACATCTATGCCTATTGAAATACTTGACAAATCATCTTATCAATCGGAAAAACATTTATTCATTGAACTAATTAAAAAATAAATATGGTACACAATCTATCCCAAAACAATTCAATTTTCACACAGTTTTTAAATGAAATACGTGATGAAAACATTCAGAAAGACGGCATGCGCTTTCGTCGTAATATGGAGCGCATCGGTGAAATTTTCGCTTACGAAATAAGCAAAACATTAAATTATCAGCCTTCTGAAACAATTACTCCATTGGGAACTGCGGAAACTGTTAAGTTGAGTGAAGAGCCTGTGGTTGCGACAATATTACGTGCAGGTTTACCAATGCACTTCGGAATTTTAAATTATTTTGATAAAGCACAAAATGCTTTCGTTAGCGCTTACCGTAAACATCATAAGGATAATACGTTTGAAATTGCTTTGGAATATGTGGCTTGTCCGGATTTAACGGATAAAGTTGTAATTCTGTGCGACCCTATGTTAGCTACTGGTTCATCAATGGTTTTAACTTATAAAGCTTTGTTAGCAAAGGGGAGACCAAAACATACTCATTTGGTTTCGGCTATTTCCAGTCAGCAAGGTGTTGATTACGTCAAATCACATATGCCAGATTCTCATTTCACTTTATGGTGTGGTGCAATTGATGAAGAGTTAACGGCACAGGCTTACATTGTT
>JAYTSW010000272.1:0-5957 GCA_043745425.1 Sphingobacteriaceae bacterium
TTACAACATCTACAAAAAAAATAATTACTTCAAATCCTTCTTTTTTAGAAAAAAATGCTTTTCAAATATGTACCTTATTATTTCAGGAAGTTGGTTTAAGGATGGAAAAGATTTTGGTAAAGGCTTAAAATATCTTTTAATAGGAGTGATTGAAAACCCCTTTACTTCTGTTCCGATTTTGTTTAAAAAGTTACTTAAAAAACGACCTTGAAAACAAAACATATCATTGTATATACTTTCGAAAGTCTTGAGGATCCGCTGATAAAAGGCCTGATTCTTGAATATTTACTTGCGCTTCAAGGCCAAGACGGAAATTACTATTTTCACTTGATTACCCATGAGCATAAGGAGTATGCATTAACACCAAAACAACAAGATTATAAAAAAATTGACTTGCTAAAAAAATCAATTCGTTGGTATCCTATAAAATATGTAAGTGGTAATTTTAAAATTCTTAAAAAAGTATTTAATTTTCTACATACTTTTTTTATCACCTTAAGTATAAAATTGAAATACAAACCCATTGCAATTGTCGGCTTCTTAGCTATTGCCGGCGGATTTAGTTATATCTTATCCAGAATATTAAATTTAAAACTAATTGTTTATTGTTTTGAGCCGCATAGTGAATATATGGCTGATTTTAAAGTGTGGAGAAGGAATGGTTTAAAATACTGTTTATTAAAAAGATTTGAATATTTACAGATTAAAAAATCAGCATACATAGTCATTCCAAATAATCATACAAAATTATTTATTGAAAACATTAGAACATCAAGCAATGTTTTTGTTTGTCCGATTAGCATCGATACTAATGCTATGATTTTTGATCCTGCAGCCAGAGAACGAATCCGAAATAATTTAAATATCACCAACAAACAAGTAATGATTTATACCGGCAAATTCGGAGGCATTTATTTTTCTAGTGATGTGGTGATTAATTTTTTTGCAAGACTCTATCAACAAAACAATAATTTATTTTTTTACATAATTACACCTAATACCGAGGAGATAAAACAGAGCCTGAGCAAATACAAATTGCCACTACACAATATTTATTTATCTAATACTGTACGTTATGACGAATTAAATCAATCTCTTTCGGCAGCTGATATTGGTTTTGTAGCACTACCACCTTTACCTTCACAAAAATATCGGACTCCAGTTAAAACAGCAATGTATTTATCCTGTCAGTTACCATATATCGTAACAGAGGCTGTAGGCGAAGATGATTTGATTGCTATTACAAATTCAGTTGGAATAGTGATAGAAAATTTGAACGAGAGTCCTGAATTGATTGTAAATAAAATTACAAACTTATTGAGTAATGATTTATCTGGATTAAAAAAGCGTTGCCGTAACATTGCCGAATCTACTAGAAGCATAAGCGTTGCGAGCTCTACATTAAATCAGATATTTTCGGATTTGTAACAGGGACTACTGGTATTCTTTAGGGTTCAGACTTCTGATATAATCAACAATAAAAAGAGTCGACAGAAAGAAAGGAATGATAGGGATTTTGAAACGAACCAGCGCGCCAAAATTTGAAGTCGTCAGTCCAATCATGAAAGCAAAGAGGATAGAGAAAGTTACACAAAATAATAATAGAGGATTTTGAGCAATAATTTTGAAAGTTCCTTTTACTCTTGTCTTAAATAAAATATAAAGTGTAAATCCCAAAAGAAATGTATTTTCTAGCGCGGCCATCAGAAGAACAATGCTCTTTCCTTCCCAGAGAAAAGGCCGGAAAAGCCCCGCATTAATAGCTGGAAAGAAAAGAGGTAAGATGCCACTAGCCGTACCGTCATAATCACCAATGTCGAAACTCGAACCGCCGTAATACTCTTGTTTTAAATCATGGTTAGTTGCTGCTGCTGTTTCAAAAGCATTATCAACCGAGAATTTAGACATGCTTCCGCTTAAACTACCAAGTACATAATATGACAAAACACTTACACCAACTATTAGTACCGGAAAAAGGAAGAAAGTTACAAATGGGCTTTTTACACGTTGTAGTTTCTCGTAAAAAATCCAAAATAATCCGCCCGGAAACAAAACAAGAAAAATATAAGGCTTAATACTTAATATTAACCAAGAGCTAACTAATACCAAAATAATTGTCATCGGCTTTCGTTTTTTTAGGATAAAAAACTCGTGGGCACAATACACAAAAAGAGCTGTGGCAGTTAAAGTGTAGGTGTCTTTCGAAACGCCACCGCCCCAAAATAATGGCGATGGAAAATATAAAATTCCCCAGGCTAATTTATTCTCTATTGCAGGCGCATAAGACCTGAACATTAAAAATAATTTCCACATGCCATAATATGAAATGGCTGATAATATTAATGAGGTTAAAAAATAACTTTTTCCTGTTAAAATAGTTATTACACTGGTAAGTTTTATAACCATAAAGGTGTGCGAATCGTAAAACATATAACCATAAGGATATCCCGTTTTATCACTAAACAATGATCGTATCTCAACTGTTGGCTCTGAAAACATAACTTCGAAATATTTAGTAGGAGCCTGATAAAATAAATTAGCCATAGCGTTTGTTGATTCGAAATAAGCTATCGTATCACCATAACCATAATAAAAAAGATAAATCGAACAAAAGAACATGGCACCAATAATTTTAGCGCCCATCCCTTTCAGATAATAATTATAAGCCGGGTCCTGCATTAGCTTCTTGTTTTTATAAAGAAAAGCTATGAACAGAATAAGAAGAGCCGCAACCATACTGCCAAAAATGTCTAACCACTCAATTTTTACAAATTGGTTATACTCCCATTCATCCCTGGCGTAGTAGTCATTCATTGTAGCTGAATTCTATTTAATGATGATGGCATTAAGATTGTTATATATTATTGTAAATTTACAAATAATTCGGCAGCAATCTGATGGAACTAAGTAAATGTATTATTTGTGATAGCGCGCATTTGAAGGTAATGCCTGCGTATTCACTTGCCTTCCTCGTTAAGTGTCAAGATTGCGGGATTGTTTTCGGTAAAAAACATCCAAGTACTGAAGAGCTTACTGCGCATTATACCAATTATCCCCGGTACCAAAGCCTATCACCAATAACCGAAAAAAGGTACAACGAATTACTGGACAGATTTGAATCACTCCGAAAAAATAACAACATTATTGATTTAGGTTGCAGTAACGGTTTATTTTTAGAGTGTGCTAAAAAAAGAGGCTGGAATGTTTACGGAACAGAATACGCTCAGGAATCCATAGACTATTGCGCCAAAAAAGATATTAAAGTATTTAAATCAGATGATTTACCTGAGGAATTTTACAAATTACAATTTGATGTAATAACCAGTTTTGAAGTTATTGAACACATTAATAACCCAAATACTGAAATGACTTTTATTAGAAAAATTCTAAGGAGCGGAGGCGCTTTCTATGTTACTACTCCTAATTTTAATTCCATAAGTCGTTTATTGCTTAAAGAAAAATGGAATGTCATTGAGTATCCCGAACATCTGACTTATTATACTGCAAGAACTCTAACTAATTTAATGAAGAAATACGAGTTCAAAAAAGAATTCTGCGTTACAACCGGTGTCAGCCTTCTCCGCTTCAATCAAAGCAGAGGTATAGATGAAGTAAACCGTACTTTACTAAATAACACCGACGAAGTTTTAAGAACCAACATTGAAAAAAACATGTTATTAAGAGGAGTAAAAGGTCTCATCAATTTTTTCTTAAATGGGTTAAAAATAGGTGATGCCATGAAGGGCCTGTATATTAATTCTTAATTTTTACAAAAACAGTTTAGAGTCAGAGAGTTAAAATTCCATTAAAAGATCATATGGCTGTATTCGTATTGACCTAAAAGTGCTATTTTTAAAGTAAATGAAAAGTTCGGAAAGCATAATAGTTACAGGGGGTGCGGGGTACATAGGTTCTCATACAATTATTGAATTACTTCAACAAACCAATTATAATATTGTTTCTATCGACAACTTTTCAAATTCAAATGAAAAAGTATACAATAGAATTGAAAAAATAACTGGAAAGAAAATAAGTTCGTTTAATACTAACTTGTGTGATAAGAATACGCTTAACAAACAGCTTCATTCTTTAGATAACATCGCAGGTGTAATTCATTTTGCTGCTTTTAAATCAGTACCGGAAAGTGTTGCTAACCCTCTTCTCTATTATCACAACAACCTTGAAAGCCTCGTTAATATTTTAGATTTTTGTAAAGAAAAGAAAATTAAAAATTTTATTTTTTCTTCATCTTGCTCCGTTTACGGTAACATAAAAGACTTACCGGTTACAGAGGAAAGCGCTCTCGAAAAAGCAGAATCGCCTTATGCCTACACCAAGCAAGTGGGCGAACAAATGGTAGATGCCTTTACAAAAACAATTAGCGGTTTTAATTCGGTATTGCTGCGGTATTTTAATCCTGTAGGCGCTCATATGAGTGCTGAGATTGGTGAATTGCCCATTGGACCGCCAACGAGTTTAGTTCCAATTATTACACGTACAGCAATAGGAATACTACCAAAAATGCATGTACATGGTAATAATTACCCAACTCGTGATGGCTCCTGTATTCGTGATTATATTCATGTCACCGATATTGCAAATGCTCATATCAATGCACTACACTATTTAATTGATGGAAAAAATAAAAATAACTTATCCTTATTTAATTTAGGAACAGGAAATGGCGTTACGGTACTAGAAGCTATTCTTTCCTTTGAAAAAGTATCTGGACTTAAATTAAATTATGAAATTGGTCCGCGACGTGATGGAGACGTAATGTCGATTTATGCGAATAATAATTTAGCCAAACAGGAATTACACTGGGAACCAAAGTTTAATATAGACGAGATGATGTTATCAGCTTGGAAGTGGCAACAACATCTTTCCAAACTAACAAATTAAAATCAACCAAATGGAAAAACGTTTTAAATTTAAAAGCCTGTCGGTTTATTCTTCGGATGAATGGATGGCAAATTCTACGAAGCGATACCGTACTGTGTTTGATAAAGCAGAAACAACTTACATTCGTTGTGAACTAGCTTTATACAATAAATTATTTGATGAAGAAGATTGGCAAACAAAAGTAACTATACGTTGTGAAAAAGTAGTTCCTGGTGCCAACGAAAAAATTTCCGAGTTGGAATCTGAATTGAAAGTTAACAAGGATGAAAACATTGCTTACATCCGCGACGGCTGGGGAAATGCAACCCCGGGCGCATTTTGGAAAAAGGGAACCTATAAATGGATGGCCATTATTGAGGGCGTTACTGTTGGCGAATCTCAATTTCATATTGAAGATGTTGGCTTGGTTACAAGCAGTAGTAATCCGTATTTCAGTATTGAATATGTAAAATTGTATCCGGGCGATGTTGACGGATGGGAGCAAAGACAACGTAAGTATTTAAAAACATTTAATAAAACCACTACGCAATATGTGTGGGCCGAAATAAAAATAAAAGTAAATACCAATTCGGATTTTAATTACGAATTCTTTTTAAATTATATTGATGATGCGGGTCAGCCAAAAGCTCATCAAAATAAAACCGGCTACACCGATAGCAATAAAAAAGATTACACTTATACTTTTGATTTAGGATGGGGCCATAATAATCCAGGCTCGTGGAAAGACGACCAGTACACACTTGAAATTGTATTTATGGATGTGTTGATTGGCGGTGTTACGTTTCAATGTAAAGAAGTAGAAGAAGAAGGAACTCTTGAGCTTATTACTTCAATACAACAAACCATTTCATCAGCGTCAAATAACGCTGGCGCTAATATTGCATCAACAACAGCTCCCGAAAAAACGTTGGAAGAATTATTAGATGAAGTAAAAGCGCTTATCGGTTTAGAGAATGTGAAGAAAAGCATTAATGAAAATATTACCTATTTAAAATTTAATCAACTCCGTAAAGAAAAAGGTTTTGACGATACTAATAAAGTATCACTTCACTCCG
>JAYTSW010000273.1:0-5951 GCA_043745425.1 Sphingobacteriaceae bacterium
GGGCGGTATGGGTGGAATGATGTAGCCTTCTGCAGGTCATTCAGGTTCTGAATGACGCAGAAAGAGATGCTGATTAGCGCTTGCAGCGTTCAGCATGACATCGTGAGTACAGATGGTCATCCTAAAATGAGCACTCTGTCATCCTGAACTTGTTTCAGGATCTTTCTGTCAAACGCTAAGCTTAATATTAAAACCCTACTCTAACCAGTGGGGTTTTTTGTTTCTTCTTTGTATATTAGAGGTATGGCTTATGAAATACAAAAGGCAGATGTTCACGACGCTATTTCCGAAATAAAAAGAAATCCATTATTACATGAACAGGTTGTAGAGGAATTCTACAAACAACATGGAAAACATTGGCTAGAAGTATTATCTACTTTTTTGCTAGTTGAAAAAGGCTTTGAGGGAAATTCCCCCGCTGAAAAATATATTGATAAAAAACTGATTGAAATATTAAAAAAAGAAGAATTAGAATTACAACAATTAGAATTTGATGTAAAAAATAAAAAAAGACAAATCAAGTGGTTCTATCCTCTACTTATTGGGAGTTTCATTGCCGCAGTATTTAGCATTATATCTATACTGTCTGAATTAAAAGTGATAGATTTATCAAAATTCCAGATAAACAAAGAGATAAAAAAGTAGATGACCTCGTTACCGAGGATTTGCAATCTGCGCAAAAAAAACCTGTAACCTTTCCTAAATCCTACATTATACTGCAAACTCAATTACAGGATGAAAAAAATAATTACAATTCTTAGTCTTTTATTGATTACTAAATTAGCAAACGCCCAATATGTACTATTAGGCAAGTGGGAGGTGTTTTGCCCAATGGAAACACCACTACGGTTTTGTGAGATTTGCTCCACAGAAAAACACGAAAAAATGGGAACTATCGTTTATGGGTTTGCAATGGATTTCTCGAAAGATACACTTCATATTATCAATGCGGGAACAACATCCAGAAAAGTTTCTTATACGTGGCAGGAAAAAACCAAAACTTTAAGATTCAGTTATCTGAATAAGAATTACACCTTTCAATTACTTAATTGCGGGCAAATCACTAACCTTATCTTAAAAGAACAAAATGGACTTTTATTAGTTCTCAACAAAGTTCCAATTAAGAAAGACTATTTCACGCCGGGTTCAGACTAATAGATTTGCAATCCGATTTTTATTTCTACATTTAATTAATGGCAAAAGAACCCCTAAGTCTTGAAGAGAAAGCGAAACAATTAGACATGTATCGCGACTTAAATCTTGCTGCCATTGATTACAGTTCAGAAAAGATAGGCTCAGCACTTCCAAAAACTGATGAATTTGATCCTATTGAATACTATGAAGGTTTAAAAACACACGTGCATCAATATCATAAGAAGGGAAGTTTGTCCAGATTAAAACAATGGTTCCGTGACTTTTCTGAAATGCCTCTCGAAGGACGAGACTTAAATTACAACAGGTATATTAAAGATAAGACGGGTTACGAAATTGATATTTTTGAAAATTTCAGAAAACGTTTAGATAAGATCATTGAGAAAGGAAAGATAACAACGGATAGCCAGTATTACGATATTAACATGTTAATCAATGATCTTTGTCAGGCTGAACCTATAGATGATGAAAAAATCAAAGTACTTAATAAGTTAATTGTAGCTTATGAGACTAGAAAAGTAAAGAAATAAGTTTCCTATTTGCAATTCGCATTTTTATTTGAGAGCTCTCCTTCAAACAACATCCCTCGTCACTGCGTGACGGTCCCTTCAAAGGGACAATGTTCTTCCTGGGATAAAAATTTCCCCTTCGAAGGGGACGTCCGCCGGAGGCGCAGACGGGGGATGTATTTGCAATCCGCGTTTTTATTTCTATATTTAGTGTTAAATAACAGCATGAAAAAAGTACTTGTTCTCTTTATATTTTTAGTGTTCAATTTTACGGGATTTAAAACGTATGCGCTCGATCCGCCGCCTGATACAGTTTACACTGGCATTTACATTACAAGCATTCACGATATTGATTTCAGAGAAAAAGAATACACCGTTAGTCTTTGGTTATGGCTAAAATACAAAAATAACGATTTTGATTTTCTACAGAACCTTGAACTGCCCCAAGCAAAAAGTGTTTCAAGATCGTTCTCTTCTATAGATACAACTGGCAATAAAGTGTACATCCTAATGAAACTGCAATGCGTTATGAAAGATTCTTGGGAAATCAGTCACTTTCCATTCGATAAACAAAAACTAAAATTGTCGATTGAGAACTCACAGTTCGATTCACACGCACTCATCTTTAAAGAAGCTAAAGGAGGTAAACACTACGACCCTGCATTTACAATCAGCGGGTGGGATATCAACGGTTTTGATATTTCCAGTAAAGTAAAGACTTATGAAACCGATTTTGGCGATGCTGGGCTTGTAAAACCACATTCCGAATACGGTTCTTTTACCGTTGACATAGTTCTCGAACGTAAAGCATTTGATTTGTTTTGGAAAATGTTTCTTGGTATGTATGTCGCATTTCTGATTGCCTTTGTTGGGTTTTACATTCACGCCGATAGTGTTGAATCTCGCTTTGGTTTAAGTGTTGGTTCTATTTTTGCCGTGGTGGGTAACAAATATATCATTGATTCTATATTGCCTGAAACAAGCACTTTCACTTTAGTGGATGCGCTTCATGGAATTACTTTATCTTATATTTTCTTAATTATCATTTCTTCTGTTTACTCACTTTACCTCAGTAAAAGGGATGAGATTACTAAAGCAAAAAAGTTCGACAAAATTGTTTCTATTATCATATTTACTACTTATCTCGCTTTAAACATCTTTTATATTTCAAGAGCTGTAGAGTAATAAAATACTATACTTTTCAGTGGAAGCGTATTGGTTAATTTAGTGCGAACGAAAAAAATGAGTTCCGCAAAGCTGCTTATAAAAAATATGGTTTGTCCGAGGTGCGTTACCTCTGTGGAGAATATTCTAAAAAAACAGAAAATTCTATTTACTGATGTAAAGCTCGGCGAAGTAGATTTAAAAAAAACAATCACCAGTACACACAAAAACAATTTACAAGCTGAATTAAAAAGAGTAGGTTTCGAACTAATTGAAACACGACTTAACGCAATTGTCGAAAAAATAAAATTAGCAGTGGCGGATTATTTAAATACTTCGTCGACAAATAAAAAACTAAAACTCTCATCGTACATCACAAAACAAATCCCCAATGATTACAGTTATTTAAGTGATTTATTCTCATCCGTAGAAGGCACTACCATTGAACATTTTTTTATTAAGAAGCGCATTGAAAAAGTAAAAGAATTTTTAGTTTACAATCAACTTTCTCTCTCTGAAATTGCGTATCAGCTAGGATTTAGTAGTGTGCATCATTTATCCTCTCAGTTCAAAAAAGAAACCGGACTCACTCCGTCCTACTTCAAAAAAATAGGAAATCAAAAAAAGAAGAGCGCTTTGGCTTAATCCAAAAATTATGTACATCGTTCCCTCAATTGTGTAAAGCTAAAGCCCTACACTGTGCATACCTTTGTTATGTAAATAATAAGTAAAACAAAAAACAAATGAAAACAACAAAATGTAACTGCAATGTAAGCAATGATAATTGCTCTTGCGCAACAAACTGTTCATGTGGTAACTCTTGTCCCGGTGATGGATGTGGGTGCGGATGTGGCGGTAAGTAACTAGTGAAAGGGGAAGTTACAGCTTCCCCTTTTTTTTAGTGTTTCAGTAATTTTGAATCTCTTTTTTTGTACATTTATTAAAATACCAAAGGATGTCCCGCATTTGCCTCATAGTACTTTTATTTCTTCTGCGGTCTCAGATAACTATAGCACAAACAGGTTATAAAGAAATTGACACGGTTAAATACACAAAAAGTGACATCATCACCAACGTAAATGGTTTTAAAACCGTGGTGTATTATAAAGGCAGCTCTATTCGAAAAATTACCCGTGAATTTATTGGTTCGAGTTTTAGTTCAACAACTATTTATTATATCATCAACGATAAGTTAACTCATAATACTTACGCGTCTTTACGCCAACCGAACGCTTATTTTGAGGAACATATGTATTTCTCTAATGGAAAAATGATTAAATGGGAAAACACAAAAGATAAAGAAGTAAGTTCTGCCCTTCAAGTATTTTCTAATAAAGAAAGTTTAGTTCTTAAGTTTTTTGAAGACGATTTAAAAGAAGCGAAGACGAAGAAGGCGGTGCGTTAGGTACTTCTTGACTCACCCCCTTCCCCTCTCTAAAACTAGAGAGGGGCGATACATTTTCTTTATCGAAGAGTTTATTTTTTAAGATACGATTTGCCTCTACTCCCCCTCTCTAAGCTTAGAGAGGGGGTTGGGGGGTGAGTCAAACTTACTCTATTTATACTACCTTTACGCTTATGTCTGAAGAAACACCCAAGCACCCTCGTAGAGTTCGCTATAAAGGCACACATCCAAAAGCTTTTAAAGAAAAATATAAAGAACAACAGCCAGAATTGTACGCTGAGGATGTTGAGAAAATAAAAAAACAAGGTCGCACTCCTGCCGGTATGCATCTTTCTATATGTGTTAATGAAATATTAGAAATATTAAAAGTAAAACCAGGACAAATTGGTTTAGACGCCACATTAGGTTATGGCGGGCATACTCTCGAAATTTTAAAATGCTTAAAGAAAAAAGGAAAATTATTTGCCACTGACGTTGATCCCTTTGAATTACCACGTACCAAAGAACGCCTTGAGAAATTAGGTTACGGTGAAGATATTTTACAAATACGCAAAATGAATTTCGCAGGCATTGACATGATTGTTGCGGAAGCAGGAGAATTGAATTTTGTGTTAGCTGATTTAGGCGTTTCTTCCATGCAAATTGATAATCCTGAAAGAGGATTTACATTTAAGGTAGAAGGTCCTCTCGATTTAAGATTAAATCCCAAGAGCGGGAAACCTGCCTCCGAAATTCTAAAAAAATTATCGCAGGAAGAACTGCAGGAGATTTTACTTGAAAACGCCGACGAACCATTCCATAAACAAATTGCCGCAGCAATACACCAAAAAATAAAAGAAGGCATGCGCGTTGATACAACAACTATACTTAAAGATATTATTAAAGATGCGCTTGCTGATTTACCAAAGCAATTAAATCAAGATGATATAAAAAAATCATTACAACGTTGTTTTCAGGCATTACGAATTGAAGTGAATAATGAATTCGGTGTGCTAGAACAATTTTTAGAAAAACTTCCTTACGCACTTAAAAGTGGCGGACGAGTTGCTATACTTTCCTTTCATTCAGGAGAAGACCGCCGTGTAAAAAAATCATTTCAATACTTATTCCGCGATGGTGTTTATAATGAAATAGCCCCCGACCCTATTCGCGCTTCAACACAAGAGTGTTTTAGCAATCCTAGAGCTAAATCTGCTAAATTACGTTGGGCCATTAAGGCATAAGTTTGTAAATCGCTGGTTATTTTCTATATTTAAGTAGTAAAAACACGAACAAATATTAAGTGAAAAAACCAGCTGAAATAATTTTCGAATTCAATCAAAAACTTAATACTATTCCTGACAAAAAGGAAAAAGTTGAAGTCATACTTGACTTTGTTTTAATATACGGCGATTCTTTTGGAGAACAGATTGTAAAATTACTCGAAGAAGGAATTAGATTGTCAAAAGAAATTAATTTTAAAGGTGGTGAAGTAGCTTGTCGTTTCAATCTCCTCTTCTTTGCAGGAATGACAAAAGGTATTGAAACTAATTCAAAGAGTTATACCCTCGAAGAATTAAGACTAATGCTGGATTCGATAAAAGATGATAAAGACTGGTATGCACTCGGCCTAAATCTTTTAGCATTTTTTCATTGGTTCAGAGGGGAATATGAGAATGGATTTAACCTCATATTTGAAGCAACATCACTCAAACATGGCGTTAAAAATTTTAGCCTAGGTT
>JAYTSW010000274.1:0-1636 GCA_043745425.1 Sphingobacteriaceae bacterium
TGTTCAAAACACATCCAGAAGAAAATAACAAAAATCATAATTAAAATAATTACCCATAATCTGGATTTCTCGATTTTGCTTAAAGATTTATCGGTAATAATAACAATTGGCCCAACTATGGTCATGCCATAAATTAAGGAACCCCAAATGTCAACTTCAAATACAAAATGAATAAGTGCAAACGTAGATAATATACCTCCGATTAAAATAAATAATTGAGTTGAGCTGAAGGCTGCATCTTTACTACCATCTGTATTTGTATCGGCTGCTTTATTAGGGCCAACGCCTAATTGTGAACCATCTGGACCAACAACATATTTATCTTTGGTGAGGTAGAAAATTATTAAACTCACAATCATACCCATGCCGGCAGCTAAAAACCCCCATTTAAAATCAACGTTTTCGCCTAAGTAACCGCAAATTAAGGGAGCAATAAATGCACCAGCGTTAATGCCCATATAAAAAATAGTATACGCTGCATCTTTTCTGCTATCGCTGGTTTCGTATAATTGACCAACCATTGTAGAAATATTTGGTTTAAAGAAACCGTTTCCGAAAATTAAAAAAGCTAAACCGGTCCACATCATTGTAATGGCAAAACCTTTATCATCGCTATGCGACATACTTGCTGAAAAGAACATTAAAAACTGACCAAGCGCCATTAAAGCACCACCAACAAATATAGATTTACGGTTACCCCAATAACGGTCGGCAACATAACCACCAATAAGCGGAGTGAGGTAAACTAACCCCGTATAACTTCCGTAAATATTACTAGCTAATGATTTTTCAAGTAAGAGTGCTTTTGTCATGTATAAAACAAAAATTGCTCTCATACCATAATAACTGAAACGTTCCCAGAACTCAGTTACGAATAATACATATAATCCTTTCGGGTGACCTTTTTGGTTAGTAACTTGATCCATAGATTTTGTTTAATGAAGGGCTAAAATAGGTTTTTTATTTAAAGTGAGCAAGGGCAGAATGGGGGATTTAGAAGTGCGGATTAAGATTGACGATTGACGAATAAGGAGTTAGCTCGTCATTCGTACTTCGTAACTCGTTATTTAGTAAACGTGTTGTCCACCGTTAATTGAATAATTCGCTCCGGTAATAAAACTGGTTTCTTCGCTGGCTAAAAAACTTACAAGGTGCGCAACTTCGTGTGTTCCGCCTAAACGTCCCATTGGTACTTGTGCTACAATTTGATTTAATACTTTTTCGGGAACGGCCATTACCATATCAGTTCCAATATAACCTGGGGATATGGTGTTAACCGTTACACCGTATTTCGCCACTTCCATAGCTAATGATTTTGTAAAACCATGCATGCCCGCTTTTGCTGCACTGTAATTCGTTTGTCCGAATTGTCCACGCTGACCGTTTACAGAGGAAATATTTATAATACGACCGAATTTTCTTTCAATCATTCCGTCTAAAACATTTTTTGTACAATTAAAAACGCTGTTAAGATTGGTGTTTATTACAGCATACCAATCTTCTTTTTTCATATTCACCAAACGGCTATCTCGAGTGATACCTGCGTTATTTACCAATGTATCTACAGCTCCAACTTCAGCTTCAATTTTTTTAATCATTTCAGCAGAGCTATCAAAATCACTTACATCGCCATAAA
>JAYTSW010000275.1:0-22605 GCA_043745425.1 Sphingobacteriaceae bacterium
GTGGATTGATAAAACTGACGGCAGTTACTTTGAATTCAAAATTCAGCGCGACGACCTTACAAATGATATCTCAATAATAATTACTGATTTCGCAACAGATAAAGCTGAGCAGGAATCCTCAAAATTATTATGGCAAAGCCAAATTGATAAATTACTTCATGTAATGGGCTCCTACTTTTAAGCCATTATTATTACCTTCACAACCCTGATGCTTTACCATCAGGGTTTTTTATTCCCACACACATGAAAAAATTAATTTCAATTATTTTATTGTCTGTCTTCTTTACTGTTAGCGGACAAAACATTTCTGTTCCTTTATTAAAGAAACACATTTCCTATTTAGCTTCTGATGTTTTAAAAGGACGTGGTACGTCGAGCGAAGAAGAAAAAAAAGCAGCCGAATATCTTGCTTCAGAATTTAAACGATACGGTTTAAAGCCTGGCAACAAAGATTCTTATTTATATGAATTCAAATTCAAAAAAAATCTCGATCCGCACGATACTTCTGATGCTAATGTTCCTGAACGAAAAGGAAATGATGTTATAGCTTATCTAGATAATAAAGCACCTTATACTATTGTTATTGGTGCGCATTACGATCATTTAGGACTAGGTTATGATAAAAACAGTCGCGATCCAAAACCGGAAGGGAAAATTCACAATGGTGCTGATGATAATGCGAGCGGAACTGCCGGTGTTTTAGAGTTGGCAAATTATTTTTCAGGCAATAAGAAAATTGAAAAATTTAATTTTCTATTTATGTGTTACTCTGGTGAAGAACTAGGTTTAATAGGCTCTAAAAAATGGTGTGAGAATCCTACTTTCCCCCTCGAAAAAATTACTTACATGATTAATATGGATATGATTGGCCGACTTAACGACAGTACCAAAAAAATAATTATTTATGGTGTTGGTACAAGTCCGGTTTGGGTACCGATAATTGATTCAATAAAATCAAATTTCTCAATTAAAAAAGATAGCGCAGGAATTGGTCCGAGTGATCAGACATCGTTTTATTTAAAAGACATTCCTGTATTGCATTTTTTTACCGGGCAGCATGAAGATTATCATAAGCCAAGCGATGATGCTGAAAAAATTAATTATAATGGCGAGGCTGCTGTTTTAGAATATATTGTACGTGTTATAAATGCTACTAATGAATTAGGCAAATTGCAATTTTTAAAAACGCGCAATCCTGATACAGGAAAATCTTCCTTTAAAGTGACGATGGGTGTTATGCCTGATTACGCTTACGAAGGAAAAGGTTTACGCATTGATGGTGTTACAGATGGAAAACCGGCCGCTGGCGCAGGAATTAAAAAAGGTGATATTGTTATAAAACTTGGCGACACAGACATTAAAGACATTCAGGAATACATGAAAGCTTTATCAAAACAGAAAAAAGGTGATACAGTACCTGTAAAAGTGTTGCGTGAAGGTAAAGAAGTTGATTTGAAAGTGACGTTTTAATTAAACGCCTACCATTTGCTGTTTCTCATTATCCCAAACTTTTAATTTGAAACAAGCAATAACATCTTTTGGTTTCAGAGATGTTTTTTTACAATTCTTTAATTCAGGAATAGCTTCCATTACTTCAGGCAAACGATAAAAAGGAATACGTGCATTAATATGATGAATGTGATGATAACCAATATTAGCAGTTGCCCAACGCAAAGGCCAGCTTAATTCCATGTAACTCGACGACTCCATTGCTGCGCCCTCATAGGTCCAATCTTCATTGCCTTTAAATGTAGTGCCCGGAAAATTATGTTGTGCATAAAATAAATAGGCACCCATCGCTCCAGAAATTAAATGCGGAATTGCGCATAATAAAATCCAAGTTTGCCAACCTAAAAAATAAAAAACTGAAATTTGATATGCATAATGTACAATTAATGCAATCAACGAATCAATATGTTTGCTAAAACGATTGATGATAGATTGATAACACATCCCCCACATAAAGGCAAAAAAATATCCAAATGCAATAGTCAACGGATGACGAATAAATAAATAATGAATTTGTTCAGCGCGACTACACTTCTCAAATTTTACTTTCGAATAAATTGGATACGAACCAATACTTGCACTAAATAATTTTGAATTATTTTTGTGATGATAGTCATGACTTCGGCTCCATATTCCTGCAGGCGCCAAAACATAAAATCCAAAAATGGTAAATATAACATCAGCCATTATCGATTTGGTTAAAATTGATTTGTGTTGATGATCATGATAGATAACAAACAAACGTACAATAGTAAAACCAGCAAGAATGCTACAGGTTAATTTTAAACTCCAATGATAATTGTAAACTGTTCCGAAAAGTAAGGCGATTAAAATAAATAAAGTGCTAAGGGTTAAATACCAGCTTTTAATGCGGTCTTCCTTCATAAAAGGCTTGGTAGCCAATATTAATTGTTTGCCCTCTAACATTAAGGCAAATATACGAAGCAAGGGCTTAATAATGAAATGACTGTTATTACACTTTAGGGCGCTTGTGTTTCCATCTACGATGGCTCCATAACCAGATTTCCGGTTGAGCTTTAATATCTAGCTCCAGTTTTTTAGTATGTAATTCAGAAATCTCACCTTCTTTTGTGCTTTTTGGGTCGTTAACTAAAATTTCAGAATTCACTTCGTAATATCCTCGCTTCACACGATTAACTGTTACATATACAACTGGGAAATTTAATTTCTGCGCAATTTTTTCTGTTCCCCAAAATATTGGCGTGTCCTGATTTAAAAAGGTGGTCCAATATGATCCTTCAGGTGCAGGAGTTTGATCGGCAATAAAAGCAGTTGCATTAACTTCATTTCTATTCTTAATCATTTCACGAATGGCATCGCGCATGGCATAAAGTCCGTTTCCAAAACGTGTTCTCATTTTATAAATGAGATTATTAAATTGCTTATTATGTAATGGATGATAAATAACATATAATTTTTGTTTACACATTAATCCGAATGAATTACCCGCCCACTCCCAATTACCAAAATGGCCCATTACAATAATGCAGCTCTTTTTTTCGGAATGAAGTTTATCAAATAATTCTTGAGTTTGTTTTGTAAACGTGCAACGTTTAATAGCTTCTTTTTTTGAAATGGTGAGTGTTTTAAATGTTTCCAAAAACAAATCACACAAGTATCCGTAAAATTTACGTTCAATCTTTTTTAGTTCATCATGAGATTTTTCTGGAAACGAATTTTTCAAGTTCTGGTACACTACTTTTTTTCTATAGCCGAAAACATAATATAAAAGGAAACAAAAAAAATCTGATACCAAATAAAATAAAGGGAATGGCAATATAGAGATGAAATACAGAAACGGTAAAAGAATATAAAAACCTATTGCTCCCAATTTAATTTATATAATTATAAAGTTAATCAATTTACCAGTGCCAATAAATAAAAAAGGCCGCCAAACGGCAGCCTTAATTTATATTTAGCGTTATTATTTAAGTTTAAACGCTGTTTTTACTTTTGTAACATAATTCAATTTCTCCCATGTAAATAATTCCACTTTCATGGTTTTTGTTTTGCCATCGGGCGATTTGAAAGTTTTAGTTACAATTTCATTCTTACGTCCCATGTGTCCATATGCAGCAGTTTCGCTATACATTGGTGTACGTAATTTAAAACGTTGCTCGATAAAGTATGGGCGCATATCAAAAACGCTTTCTACAATTTTTGCAATTTGTCCATCCGTCATTTTTACTTTTGCTGTACCATAAGTATCAACAAAAATACCCATAGGTTGTGCAACACCAATGGCATAAGATACTTGTACCAACACTTCAGAACAAACACCTGCAGCTACTAAATTTTTTGCAATGTGACGAGTTGCATACGCAGCACTTCTGTCAACTTTACTTGGATCTTTACCTGAGAAAGCTCCACCACCGTGAGCACCTTTTCCACCGTAAGTATCTACAATAATTTTACGACCAGTTAAACCTGTATCACCATGCGGACCACCAATAACAAATTTACCAGTTGGGTTGATATGGTAATTAATTTTGTTATTGAATAAGTGTGCATATTTAGGATATTTCTTTTTCACACGAGGAATTAAAATATCAACAATATCTTTTTTAATTTTTGCTAACATTTTTGCTTCTGCATCAAAATCATCGTGCTGAGTAGAAACTACAATGGCATCAATACGAACAGGTTTGTTATTATCATCGTACTCCAATGTAACTTGTGATTTTGCATCGGGACGTAAATATTTTATTTCTTTATTTTCGCGACGTAAAGCTGCCAGTTCTAATAAAATACCATGCGCTAAATCTAAAGCCAATGGCATGTAGTTTTCAGTTTCGTTAGTTGCGTAACCAAACATCATACCTTGATCGCCTGCACCTTGTTCTTCTTTTTTCTTACGATCAACGCCTTGATTAATATCAGAAGATTGTTCGTGAATAGCAGATAAAATACCGCAAGAATTAGCTTCAAACATGTATTCAGATTTTGTGTAACCAATTTTACGGATGACTTCACGTGCAATTTCCTGCACATCTAAATACGCGCTTGACTTTACTTCACCGGCTAAAATTACTTGTCCCGTTGTAACTAAAGTTTCGCAAGCTACTTTACTTTGTGGATCGAATGCTAAAAAATTATCAATTAATGCATCTGATATTTGGTCAGCCACTTTATCCGGGTGGCCTTCTGATACTGATTCGGAGGTGAAAAGATATCCCATAATTTTAATTGGTGAGTTAGTGAATTATTTAGTTAGTGAGTTTATTTTGTTTCGGTTAATTTGAATTCGTAGCCTTCCATGATTTGGTTACATAATAATTTTTTGCAGGCTTCTTCTACTTTAGTATTTGCAGCTTCCTTATTAGCAGCCTCAATTTCTAAAGTAATATGTTTACCAATACGAACATTTTGAATTTCGGGTAAACCTAAATTTTTCATAGAGCCTGTTACAGCTTTTCCTTGTGGATCGAGTAACGCTTTAAGCGGCATCACATCAATATCTGCAATAAATTTTGCCATCGTGTTTCTAAAATTGAGGTGCTAAGTTAGTGTTTTAGGTATTAATTGCAAGTGACAATTTATAAGAAAATTTGAGCTTTTTTTGAGCCCCAGATTTCACGGATTAACACTGATTTAAGCCCCCTTACGTTGACGATTTGGTCTTTTTTAAGAGGTTATTTACAAATGATAAAACGATATATAAAAAGATAACTAAAGGTATGCCTAAGAACTGAAGTCCTATTAAAAGTCCTAAACTTAAGCCCAAAAACACATAACGGATTTCGTTTCCCTTCCATCCAAAAGATTTGAATTTTAACGCGAAAAGTGGGAGTTCAGCAATCAATAAATAGGATAAAACAGCTGTTAAGCTTAATAAAAAATATGGGTTAATGATAATACTATTTAAGCCCTTCATTGGCAAAGTCATAAAATCGTTTACATCATTTAAACCAACTATTAAAGGAATTGAACATATTAAAATTGTATTAGCGGGAGTTGGTAAGCCTATAAAAGACTCAGACTGACGTGTATCATTATTAAATTTTGCCAATCGGATTGCAGAAAAAATTACAATCGAAAAAGCTAACACAGTTGAATAAATAAAATACTGTTCGATTCCCGCTTCATGTTCGCTAACAAACGAATTTAAAAAAGCGCCGAAATATTGTTTTGAAAAAGAAAAACCAATCATTTTAAACATCACGATTCCCGGTACTAAGCCAAAAGTGACCATATCGGCTAATGAATCAAGATCTTTTCCTATTGGAGAACTAACTTTTAATAAGCGTGCGACAAAGCCATCAAAAAAATCAAATATCGCAGCAGTGCCAACTAAATATGATGCCCAAACCAAGTCGCCATCAAAGGCCTTTACGATTGCGAAGCAACCGCACAACAAATTACAGCAGGTTAAAAAATTAGGTATGTTTTGTTTTATTTTCAAAAGCTTAACAAATATAATCATTTACAATAGCTCTTAAATAAAAAAGCCCTGATTAACTACAATCAGGGCTTCACAAACAAACATAAACTTAGAACTACTTCAACAATTCGCGACTGATAACCAGTTTTTGAATTTCACTGGTTCCTTCGCCTATGGTACACAATTTACTGTCGCGATAATATTTTTCGGCCGGGAAATCTTTTGTATATCCGTAGCCTCCGAATATTTGAACAGCTTCAGTTCCGTTCTTAACACAAACTTCCGATGCATAATATTTTGCAAATGCTCCTTCTTTTGTCATTTTTAAACCTCGATTTTTCATATCCGCAGCTTTAAAGGTTAACAATTCAGCAGCTTCTAATTCGGTTGCCATATCAGCTAATTTAAAACTGATAGCTTGAAATGTAGAAATTGGTTTGCCAAATTGTTCACGTTCTTTACTGTATTTTAAAGAGCATTCGTAAGCACCACGAGCAATACCACAACTTAACGCAGCGATACTAATACGGCCGCCATCTAATACTTTCATGGCTTGAATAAATCCTTCACCTTCGTTCCCTAACATTTGACTTTTGTGAATTTTGCAATCGGTGAAAATTAATTCTGCTGTCTCACTTGCGCGCATTCCTAATTTATTTTCTTTTTTTCCTGATTTAAAACCTGGAGTTCCTTTTTCAATAATGAAAGCGGTCATAGCATGACTGTCGCCTTTTTCTCCGGTACGCACAATAACAACTGCAACATTTCCGCTGATGGCGTGAGTAATAAAATTTTTGCTACCATTAATAATGTAGTGGTCGCCGTCTTTTACTGCAACGGTGTTCATCCCTCCGGCATCAGAACCTGTACCTGTTTCAGTTAATCCCCAAGCTCCAATCCATTCGGCTGTGGCTAATTTTGGTAAATATTTTTTCTTTTGTTCTTCGTTACCGAAAGCAAGAATATGCCCAGTGCATAATGAATTATGTGCTGCCATTGATAAACCAATAGAGCCGCAAATTTTTGATAATTCAATAATTGCAGTTACGTATTCGGTATAATTAAATCCTGATCCACCATATTCGGTTGGAACTAAAACACCCATTAAACCAAGCTCACCTAGTTTTTTGAAAATGTGAACTGGGAATTCTTGTGATTCATCCCACTCCATATATTTTGGATAGATATGTTCTTTTCCGAATTTACGAATCATATCAGCAATCATTTGCTGATTTTCGCTTGGCATGAAACTCTTACCTACATTTTGTTCTAATACTGCGCCAGACATATTATATTATTTGAATGTGTTTTTAATTTTTCTTTTCCATTTAAAAATCCAAGTTCAACTACAAATGAAAATCCACTTACAATTGCACCTTGTTGTTTTACTAATTGAGCGGCTGCATCTGCAGTTCCTCCTGTTGCTAACAAATCATCATGAATTAAAACGTTCCAACCTTTTTTTAATGCGTCAATATGCATTTCAATTTTTGCTGTTCCGTATTCCAAACCGTATTCCTGACTAATAGTTTTGTAAGGCAGTTTACCAGCTTTACGAACCATAACGAAAGGCACATTTAATTTGTTTGCTAAAAGAACACCAAACAAAAATCCGCGACTCTCAATACCAACAATTGCATCCGGTTTGTGATTGAGTTCCTTAATAAATCCATCTGTAATTGCAGAACATAATGTTTGATTTTCTAAAATTGGAGTTATGTCCTTAAACATAATTCCAGGTTTCGGAAAATCTGGCACATCACGGATGGTTTTTTTAATTTGCTCAACCAAATTCATCTGTTACAAACTTAATTAAATTATTTCTAAAAAACGGGTTTAGGTATCGTAAAATTAACAAATTTAAACAACTGTAAATCAATTATTTAACAACTTTTTATTCGCTTTGGGTATTGTAATATGTGATGAAAAGAGTGTTGATTTTGTCTAGGTCCCAAAATTTGCCTAATTGCTTATAAATCACTATCATTGCTAATTATTTTAATTCCAAAAACCCATCAATTTGGGTTTGAAGTCATGAAAAAGAATTTAGTTGCTATAATATTTGTTCTACTCGCAGTTAGCGCTACTCGCCTTTATTCGCAACAATCAAGTAAATACCAAAAGTTCAAAGATTTCATGCAGGAGACCCCTTGGGTTTATGGTCATGGATGGAATGTTGTACATGATGATGCCGGAAAATGGTTTAAAAATCTATTTGATATTAAGAATACATGGAATGCAACTCCTTATCCGGTTCGTTTCACAGTAGAAAAATATTTAAGCAAGAGTGATACCGCATCATCAAAAACAAAAGGTTGGAGTGTTGAATTTATGTTCGCTTACAATCGTTATGGTATTGGAAATTATTTATCAGATAAGCCAATAGTACTTGTAAAAGAAAATTACACCTTATTATCATTTGACCTTCATGGTAAATACGATTTTAACCGACTGGTTAATCTCAATAAAATTATTGGGGGGAAATCTGCAAAAAACATTTTTCAGCCCTATGGTACATTTGGATTAGGTTATACCTATAGAACTTTACCGGCGCATCCGAATTCTGTAACACTTAATGTTGGTTTAGGGTTTAATGTTTGGGCTTATAAAGGTATCGGGATACAGGTTCAAAGTTTAGCTAAATTTGGTTTGGAAAACCATTTCCCGAATGCCGGTTCTAATTATTTACAGCATTCAGTAAGTATAATTTACAGAACAACTCCCAAATCAAAACAAAGTCATGATGCATTTAACAGCAGAGCGAAAAAATTTGTTGAAGAATTAAATGAAACTCCTTGGATAGTTGGTCATGGTTGGAACGTATTCCAAGACGATGCAGGAAAATGGTTTAAAAATTTGTTTAATGTAGATAAGGCATGGAATGCAACTCCATACCCGCTTCGCTTTACAGTAGAAAAAGTTTTAAGTAAAAATGATACTCTGTCGAAGTTAAAAGGATGGAGTCTTGAGTTTATGTATGCTTATAATCGATATGGTATAGGAAATTATTTAACTGATAAAGCACCACAGGTATTGGTTACTCAAAAATACAAATTGATGTCGTTTGACTTACACGCTAAATACGATTTCAACAGACTTGTTAATTTGAATAAAATAATTGGTGGTTCAAGCGCGAAAAATATTTTCCAGCCCTATGGTACATTTGGATTAGGTTATACTTATAGAACTTTGCCGGCGCATCCGAATTCAGCAACGCTTAATGCAGGCTTAGGTTTTAATGTTTGGATTTATAAAGGATTTGGTTTACAAATTCAAAGTATTGCTAAGTTTGCAATGGAAGATCGTTTTCCGCATGCAGGTGCAAATTATTTACAACATTCGGCTAGTATAGTTTATAGAATTTCTAGGAACAGCAAAACAAGTGGCAATCGTTATAAATTCAAAAAACATTCGATAAAGAAAGTACTTTAAATAATAAAGACTCTTAATGCAAAAGTTACATTTAGAAAAACAAAAAGCCCCTGCACTAGCAAGGGCTTTTTGTTTTAATTTAATTGGAACGTTTATTCTTCTTTTTTAGAGAACATTCTTTTTAACCAACTCTTCTTTACTTCTTCGTTACCGTAACCATATCCGTAACCATATCCGTAACCATAACCCAGATTCTTTTCGGTACCATTTAAAAGCATGGCCATGTTGGGTAATCGCTTTTCCTTATACAAGCTTTCTGCAATTCCCAATAAACGTTTTTCCAATACATTGGCCCTTACAACATATAAAAATGCATCCCCAAACTTATTCAGCAACAAGGTATCGGAAACCATGCCTACAGGAGCTGTATCAACTACAATATAATCATAGTCAGCTTTCATTTTATTAAAAAGTTCGACAACACGTTCACTCATTAATAATTCAGCTGGGTTTGGAGGTATAGTTCCGGAAGGTAAAATATCCAAATTATCAACAAACGGTGCGTTAAAGATTACGTTCTTAAGTTCAGTTGATGTGTCAGAAATATAATTAGTCACTCCTAGTTTATCACCTAGCTCAAGATATTTCAGAATCTTTGGCGCTCTGAAATCCATTCCAATCAATAATACTTTTTTACCCGAGATCGCAATTGAGGTTGCAAGATTTAAAGCAATAAATGTTTTGCCTTCTTTTCCCATCGTCGACGTGACAAAAATAATACGACCTTTATCTGAATTAACACCAAGAACAAAATCGAGATTTGTTCGCAATAACCTGAACGCTTCTGCAATACTTGAATTCTCACTTTTGGAAATGACTAATTTATTTTTAGAATCCGCTAACGGTATTTCTCCTATATAAGGTAATCCAAGCGCGTCAATATCTCGCTTTCCATGCACTTTAGTATCTAACAATTGAAATACGTATATTAATACTGCTGGAAATAGCAATCCTAATAAGAGAGATATTATGTATATCGTCCGCTTTTTTGGTGCAACAACATTACCATTGCAATAAGCATAATCAATTACTTTTGCATTTGCCACAGTAACGGCTAATGCAATATTCGTTTCCTCCCTTTTTTGCAAAAGATATAAATAAAGTGCCTCCTTTATTTGTTGCTGCCGCTGAATAACTCGGTACTCTCTTTCATATTTTGGTACAGTGCCTATCCTAGAATTAATTTCGTTATTTTTTTTACTTAATTCACGTACACGAATAAGCAGAGAGCTTTGGTAATTATTTAAGCTTTCAATTATTGCCATTCGCATAGCAACGATTTGAGCTTGCAAGTTTGCAATCATTGGATTTTTTTCGCCAGAATATTTTATCAAGCGACCTCGTTCCATAACAAGGGCATTATGTTCGGTAATCTGATTTGCCAATGGGATATTTGAAATGACCAGATTAGAGGGAATCAGACTAGTTACATCAGGATGCTTAGACATATAATCCACCATAAAATCTGTTATTTGCTTCTGTGTATTTGCTTCCAAAAGAGCTCTTTCATTTTCACTGCCATTTTCAAGGAAATACGCACCATCTGTTTTTACATCTACCAATTTATTTTTGCTTTTAAACTCTTGTGCAGTTCCTTCTACTTCGTTTAATTCTTTAGCTATAAAATCAATGCGTTCTGATATAAAATTATATGTATTTAAACTTACTTGATTCTTATCTGCAATTTCATCAAGATTATGTTGCTTAATAAGATTATCTACAATTGCTGCGGCTTTTCGGGGTAAAGGATCTCTTAATGAAATTGTTATTGCGCTCGCGTTTTTATTTACCGGATTGATCTTTACTGACCCAATGTATTTGTCAACTACAATATCAACAGGGTTAATTATAATACGAAAATCTTTTTTAAAATACGTTGGAGATAAAAATTTAGTAGTAGTAAAAACTAATTTACCAAAAGGAAAACTAATAGAATCGCCAAATTTATAATTACCAATAACCGACTTGCTTTTGCCCTCCTTCAAGAAAAACTTTACACCGTCTTCTGTATTTATCAGCCAATTTCCTGTTATGTTTTTTATTGAATCACTTAGAGCATAATTTGCCACAAAAGGAGACTCAAAATAGCGTTCATGTTCTATAGGGAGTCCGTAAGAAAAATATTGAATGTTTAATTTTAATTCGTTAACGACTAAGGTCATTAATGAACGTGATTTCAATATTTCAATTTCATTATCAATATTTTTTGTGTTTTTTAAAATGCCGAGGTCTTCGAAAGCACTTAATTCATCCGAAATACTGCTTCCCTTTTTGTCGTCCTTAATTAAGATGCTTGCATTCACTTCGTAAACCGGTGTCTGATACCTAAGATAAACAAAGCCCAAAACTAAGCCAAGAAAAGAGCTTATCACAAACCATTTCCAGTATGAAATATATTTAAGAAAAATATCTTTTATGTTAGGTTGACCAAGATCCCTATTTTCAGTTTGCATGTTAGTCTCTTCCATTTTTAATGAGTTTTAAATACTAAAAAAAGTGTAAGAATTAATGAGGTAGCAGAAATAAGTACCGATGCAGTATTTGGATTGTATGCTGAAGAATTAATTTTTGCCTTATTTGGCTCAACGTAAACTAAATCGTTTTGATTAAGATAATAAACAGGTGATTCAAATAATTTTTTAGAAGTTAAATCTACTCTGTATTCTGTTTTTTTACCATCCTGATCACGTATTACCAGAATGTTTTTTCGCTTTCCTGTAATTGACAGATCACCTGCAATTCCAATGGCTTCAGGAAGAGTTATGCGCTCATTAGGTATAGTAAAAGTACCTGGCTTATGCACTTCGCCTAAAACAGTAACTTTAAAATTTAATATCCTAACAATTACAGTAGCATCAGATAAAAACGGTTTTAACTTTATTTTTATTGAATCAATTACTTCTTTTCGTCTAAGGCCGGCGACCTTAATTTTTCCAATTAAAGGAAGATCTATATTACCATCAGTATCCACTAAATAACCTGGAGCTGTTGGTGCACCCTGCTCATATCCACCGGAAGACATGCCCGTTTGAGTTGGCAGATTAAAAGGTTTAGAAGTTTCTGCATCAATACCCATAATATTTACAGATAATAAATCATCTGTTTGGAATCTCAGCGCATAATTTTTATTCGCTTCATTACTACTTATTGCACCTTGAAAATAAATTACTTTTTTTGAAGGGGTGCAGTTTATAAGCAAAGCAGGAATAAATAAATAGAATAAATAATAATAAAATTTAGTCATAGTTTACTGCAATTAGTGATTAAAGATAAGCTATTTATAAATACGAATAAGGAAGATATGTTTAGAATACACTACTTCGTTATTCGCTTCGTTTCCGTTTGAAAATTATGTTAAAAATGGCCATAAAAAAATAACTAGTATCGGTAAAATAAGGACGTTTTGTTTTTTCAATGAGATACTCACGTTCGGCCTGAAGAACTTCTTCAACAGAACTTTTTCTGTCGAGGGCCACGTAAGGCGGAATGCATCCCGGTTTATGCTTAATACGCAACTCTTGCAAATCTTTTGGTATATCTTCAAAATAACGTTTGGAAATAGGTCTTACCCCTACTAATTTCATTTCTCCCTTACAAACATTAATAAGTTGGGGCAATTCATCCAACCAATACCGTCGCAAAAAACTACCCCATGGTGTTAACCTGAAATCATTTGCCGGTTTACCGCTTGCGGCATAACCATTAAGTTTTAATATATAGTCCTGAAGATATTCCGCATAGGGATGCATTGTCCTGAATTTATATACACCAATTAATTTTCCGTTTTTTCCAATTCTTTCCATTTTAAATAAAGGACCATAACTTACGTTTGAATTAAACTCAGGTTCTTTTAATTTTTTGCTTACAACAAACATTACACCATCATAAGATTCATAACTCATAATTTCAAATCCGCAATTCACCAAACGACCCAAAATCTCCGCTTTCGACAACAAACGATTCCTTCCTTTAGTTATTCCAAAGTATATTTTTTTTAACCCCCAAATTTTAGGTGCGACTCTTAATAACATAAATTCTATAGCAAAAAACAAACTTCCTATTATCGGAATTTTTGCGAACTGGCTTCTTTCCTTCCTAGCAATGATAGTTTCAAAACAACAAACAAACTCACCACCCACATGGAGTTTAGAATTAACCTGTATCAAAAATTTATTTATATACCGAATGTTATTGACCTTACTAATATTGATTATGGCGCTAACTTCCCGGTTGTGGTTTACAATATTAAACTCGCTAGTGGTTGCAACTACTAGTGTTTTTGGGTTATCAAGATCATAACGAAATTTTAAAAATTCATAAGCTGGCAATCCAACTTTTTCTATGGTCAGATCTTTCATTTAAGGGCAGATTTTTTTCTAAAAAAAATAATTATAATTCCAAACACAACTCCAATTGTATTTGCCAACGCATCATTTAAATTAAACGTGCGGTAAGGTAAGGGATATTGCAGGCTTTCCATGAAAAAGGCGAAAAAAATTCCAACACTAAACCATTGCCAATCTCTTATCACAATTGTTTTTTCAGGTTTAAATAGCATCCAGGGGAAGAATACGAATACATGCATCAAATAATCAGCTCTAACTTGCAGAACATATGTATTGTTCAATTTCGACGATGCATTATTAATAGGCAAAATAATCAATAGAATTAATACCGATATATAACATATAAAAACTTTTTTTTTAGTAATCATTGATTATCTCTTTACATAAAATAGTTGCTTTGCCAGATTCTTTACATTCTGCGAAATCAATTCCTTGATCCATAATAAACTATCGTCGTTCCAGCGCTGAGGATGGAAAGTAAACATGACGTGCTTGGGCAATTGGTTCTTTTTTGCTGATGCAATTAGTTCATTGGTAGAATGAAAACTTATAGCAAACCCCGACTTAACCTTATCACGCACACTAAATTTATCACCATCCCACCGGCGGCCAGTATCTGTAAGGTAAAACATCTCATTAAAATCCAGATCGAAATAAGGTTCACCAATAATTCCGAAATCTCTATAATTATATTTCTTCCAAAGATCTTTAGAATCATATTTACTCTTCGGGCTTCCATGCATACAGATAGTTGACACTGGAACTAATTTCCTAAGCGCGTTAATATTTTTTTCAAAATCTCTAATTCCTTTTTCCATATCACCATTTGTAGTGGTCAAACATTCGTAATGGTACCCGATTTCATGACCAAGTCCACTGATTTCTTTGATTATTTTTTCATCCCAACTTTCAGGAACTGCTCGGAAATAATAAACACCTTTTATTTTTTTAGAGGCTTGAATTTTAGCGAACACTAATGAATTATATGGTAACAGATCCACGTCATGTCTTAATATAATCGCCCGCTTTTTTGCGGATTTTAAATATCCTTCAAAGGTTTGGAACTCGTAATGATCAATTTCAAAACTATTAAGTAACTCGTGATAAATTTTTATTGTAAAATCCCTCATTTGAAATTCAACTGGTATTCTGGATTATTTTTCATTATTGATTTACTTTCAGGATAATTTTCTATACACCAAACCAAAAAGTAGGTCAGATTAATTTTATCTTCCAATAATCGTTTTCTACTCTCCTCCCAAATTAATTTTGGTTGTTGCAAAATATAAACAGCCTTTTCAATAGCCGAGAGTTGATCCGACTCACTTTCAGAGTAATTAAAAATTAAACCATAATTATTTTCTATTTCTTTAGTATAAAGACGACTTGTGTTGTCCAAGTATACTCCTGGTATGCCTAAAACCGCGGCTTCAGTTGCCATTGTTGCACTTTCGCCATAAACCATCGAGGCAAATGCAATTGCATCGTGCATTTTATCAGGTGAAAGAGGGAATTTATATTTTTTTAACTCGGTAGGTAATTCATTCTCCGAACTAATAAACACTTTTGCATATTGCGATATTTTTTCTACCGCAGCTATTTTATTTATAAGACTTATGCCTTTATGTCCAACGTCATGTGTCGCGCTCCAAGAAACAAAACGGATTATAACATATTTATTTTCTTTATCCAAACCCAAATCAGCAATCACGGCCGGGTTTGGTGTAAACACTTTAGGATGCAAATATGCTAACTCATGGTAACCCGAATACTTAATGTTTTTATTCCCCAGATCAGGTTGCTGATACGTTGAAGTAAGAATAACATCAGTAAATGGTTTGTATAAACGGATTTGTTCGAAATTAAAAGTATCTTCAAGTGAAATATGAGGTTTCCCCAAAAGCCACGCTATTTGAGATGCATACGGAGAACCATGACTCAAAAACAAATCCGGTTTAAACTTTATTGCGGCCAAAAATTCCTGGCAATCGAACTTAATCAATCCCCATATTTTCCCCAATGTTGATTTAAATTTCTTTCCAAACGAAATGTAATTAAGACCTGAAGCTTCTAATAACTCAATTTCAAATTCTTTTTCTCTACAGGTAAATAAAATTTCGTGGCCTTTTTTATTCATCTCTCCTGCAAAAGGTCTGAACAGATGAACATGACCAGGATGACCAATATCAATTAAAATACGCACGTTACTCTAGAATCACTTAATTTTTCGAATTAATTTCAATCCGAATTTCCCTATACTATAAAGAAATGGTTTTGTCACTTTAACAAAACGGCCAAACTCCAAAAGAGTTCCTCCAAATTCTGCTTTATAATTTCTAACTCCATACTTTTCTGATGGTTTTCCAGCTCCCATTAGATCTAAAGTTTTTAAGCCATTCTTTAATCCAAAGTCGATTGCAGCTAAAATTGAAAGATGCGTTGGAAATATTTTCTTATTGTAATCTCGCAATCCACAATAGTATAAAGTATATATTGAGCCATTCTTCAAATAGTAACAAAATGAACCGCCTATTATTTTATTCTCATGCAGTACTATGAAAATCTTCCCAATTGAAGAATCAGAGAGTTTTAAAAAATAGTCGAGATTAGGTAATGGTAATTTAACCCGCTTATTGTACAGGTCTTTTAATATTGCATATAGCTCTGTTATTTGTTCGCGTGATTTAGTCTCCTGATAAGTAGCTCCCGCACCAATCGAAAGACTAATTTCTCTCTTTCTATTATATTTCATTGAAGTAAGAATATCATTCAATGCTTCATTTTCTAGTTTTATTTCGAAATTTAAATACCGCTCATAATTCCATCCTCTTTTCTCAAAACAACTTTTATATTCCACATAGTCATTAAGATTTCTCGTTTCCAGATAAATTACTCTTCCTTTAATTTCCTTATCAATAAAGGTCAATAACAATTCGAGCGCATCTGGTCTGTTATCCTTAACTAGCGGTCCCCCATAAATAATTCCTCTTTTTGAAAAATAACCTTTTACTCCGCTCTCCTTCTGAACAGTAACAATACACAGGCTTACCAATCTTTCATTTTCCTCTACGGCATAAACTTCAGCATCATATTCCGGAGGTGCTTTATATATATTAAAAAAATCAGGCGTTTGAAAAGGAGAGCTAAATTTGCTGCTAAGCAAAAAAGATTCCCAAGCTTCAATATCAATTTCGTTATTCTTTATTAACTTCAAAATAATTCAGCTACTTACTTGTTTTCATATCTATAAACTCTCTGAACCACAATTCAAGATGAACCCATTTCCATATTTCATTTGCTATATTAATTTTACCATTCACATGCTTTTGAAATTGTTCCTTAGCTTTACTGACATCAATTATATTTCGATTGGCGAAAGAGCTACTATTTAAAATATCATTTACTATTTTCTGCCACTCCGTATTCCTGAACCATTTATCCTGCGGTGTACCAAAACCAATTTTATCTTGTCTTAAACGTATTTTTTCAGGTAAAACATTTTTCATCGCTTCCCGTAAAATAAATTTAGTGGTTCCTTTTTTAATTTTTCGGTTACCTGCTGTTGCGAGCGATTTTTCCACTAAGTTAAAATCTAAAAACGGGACTCTGGCCTCCAACGAAAAACGCATTGAATTGCGATCTTCCCACTTTAATAAATGTTCTAATTTAAACTCAAAATGATCAAGTAGCGCCTCCTCAAGTCCGGCCGAACTGTAAAGGCTAGACACGATTCCATTCCCGGAACTATACTTTAATTTAAAATCTTTATTTAAATATTTTTTTTCATTTATTCTACCTTTTGTTTTAAAACTATTTGGCAGTAAAAAAAATACAAACGTCTTTAAGGCATAAGTGCTTTTGTGAATTTTCAAGTAATAATAAATTTCTTGTAAAAGTGTTATCCATTTAAAATGCCTAAACAGGTCTTTAAAATAAAATCCAAAAAAATAATGATACCCAGCCAAATGTTCATCAGCCCCCTGTCCGTCCAGGGTTACCACCACTTTTCCCTTAGCAAGCTGCATTACTTTATACTGAGCATAAGGTGAGGTGGAAGGAATAGGTTCAGCATGCGTTTTTATAAAATCATACAAATCATTTTGTAAACTTTCTGCATTCGGTGTAACATAATGCATATGCTCTACCGTTTTTTCGTACATTTTTATAAACTCGGTTTCATCACCCGTTTCTCCTTTTTCATATACAGCGGAAAAAGTATTTAAATTTTTAACTCCTAATATATTTGTAAGCGTTGAAACAATACTTGAAGAATCAAGTCCGCCACTTAAACATACCCCAATTGGTACATCACTACGAAGTCTCAATTTAACAGCGGCTTCAAAGCAAGTTTTGAATTCATCCGCAGATTTAAAACCTTCGGATTGCTTCACCTTATCTCTTAATTTATACCAATTATAAATAGTAACCTCCTTATTCTCAATTTTCAGACACTGTCCGTGTTGTAATTTTTTTACGTTGGCAAAAAAAGTTGTTTGATTCTGATCAGTACGGTTAAATACAAGATAGTCGAAAATACTTTGATAATTTGCCTCAATCTTATTTCCCAAAAAACTTAACAAGGGCGGAATTTCCGAACAAAAAACAAATTGGTTATTTTGATGTATGTAATAAAAAGGTTTTATTCCAAACCGATCTCTTGAAGCAAATATTGTATTCTCTTTTTTATCATAAATAACAAAAGCCCACATTCCATTAAATTTATCTAAACATGCTTCTCCCCAGTGAATGAAGGAATTTAATAAAACCTCTGTGTCAGTTGCGGTTTGAAACTTGACACCTTCCTTCGCGAGCTGTTCTCTTATCTCGATATAATTATATATTTCACCATTAAATATGACAACATATCTTCCATCGAGAGATTCTTTTGGCTGATGGCCAGAGTAGGACATATCAATAATGCTTAAACGAACAAAACCAAGACCAATATTTTTATCAATATAAACTCCTTCATCATCCGGGCCACGATGCTTAATCTGCGACATCATTTTTCTTAGCTGAAGTTCTTCCGGCTTTAAATTATTGAAATTTATTATTCCTGCTATTCCGCACATAACATAGAAATCATTTGATTAAGAAATAAATTCTTCATTTTGATTCGTTAATAACAGACGAATATATTTTCTCTAATTCGATTTCTTTCTCCTTTAAATCTAACGTGGATAAAGCGTAATCTTTACCTGCCGTACCTATTTTTTTTCTCTTGCTTGTATCAATAATCAGGCTTTTTATAGCAAGTGCCAGATCCGCCGCAACATTCTCTTTCACCAATAAACCATTTATGCTATTTTTTATTATAGATGGAATACCAGCGTGGTAAGTTGAAATTACAGGAAGGCTGGAAGCCATAGCTTCAATAATTGTTCCTGGAATTCCTTCTTTATCTCCATTTGGAGCAATTACGCTTGGATGAATAAAAATATCAGCGTTTCTGTACTCCGAAAACATTTCCTCGGAACCATACTTTATGACACCACAAAAATCCACGTAATCATTTATGTTCATTTCGGTGACAAATTTTTCCAATTCATTTTCCATTTCGCCCGTTCCAACTATGCGTAATTTAAAATTTGTTGTTCCCTCATCAATCAATTTTTTAACAGCTTTTAGCAGGAATAAATGGCCCTTCTGAGGAACTAAGCTTGCTAGAATTAATAAAGTCACTATCTTTTTCTCTTCATATTCTTTGTCGTATTCAAACATCGAAGTATCCGTTCCATAATAATGAACAATTATTTTATTTTCAGGACAGCTGATTTTTATTAAATCGGATTTCATGTCCTCCGACATTACTAAAACTTTCGATACATTTTTAAATACGCGTTTTTGTAGGTAGAATTTTCCGAGTCCAAAAAACACTTTCGGAAAAGAAGAACAATCATACCCATAAAATGATACGATTGAAGGTGTATTCAATTCTTTAAATAATGAGTAATACACACCACAATCACTGCCATAATGAAAATGAAGAATTTCAATCTTATTCTCCTTAATAAATTTTTTGAGTTTCGTTACACTTCTATTCGGAATGCTCCTTATTAACTTGTACCTCATATTTTCAAAATAAGACAAGTCTTTGCTCAGATCTAAATAGTTTCCCTCTTGCAGATCAAAATTTGCGAATCCACCATCATTTACTTTTTTACGGTCTTCAACAAAAACAATGAAGGGTTCGAAATCAATGTGCGAATTTATTTGATTAAAAATAAAAGAAGCTTTTAGCTGACTGTTTTTTCTTAACAAATGCAAAACCCTTTTCATTTATTAAGAAAGCGTTTCAGCCATATTTTTTGTGAAATTATTCTATTGAATCTATAACTTTGTCCCTCGTCAGTCTGCTTCCTCTTTAATTCATTCCTAATCCTTTCGGAATTAAAATGTACACTATCTTCTAGTATAAGATGATCGAACTCCTTATAAAATTTAGAAGACCAATTTTCCATATCAAACGTGTCATTTTTAGGTTTCGTGCTTACGGATTTAGAAATCTTCTTTACTATCGCAGCAAAAGCTAAGCCCAATTTTCCATATTTTAACCAAATTGGTTTAATAAAACGATCGTTCTTAAAATAATTTAATTGCCGATTATTAATTTGGGTCAAATCAACATACAGGTCGTGAGGATTTTTTCTACCAAATTGATTTTTTGCTAAAAGACCTTTATATATTCCTGCATAATGAGAATTAAACAGAATTTCCAAATAATCCAGATCGGCAAATGAAGTATAATCATCAACATAAACACTTACTATATGAAATTCAGTGTGCCAATACTTCATTAAACTTTCTTTAAGTAAGAAGAAATAAAATTGAAGTTCCTTACTCAGCATACTGTAATTATTCTGATATCTTTTTTTCACCTCAAGATATATATTATCAATATTCTCTTCTGTGTAATAATCAGAATTAACAAAGGATTTTTTTTTATATTCGTTAACGTTCTTCATAAAGGTTTCTTTGTTTTCAAAGAAGATAGCTTTAGAAAATTCATTAAAAATGACCCCCGCAGGATTGTTATACAAAGGCCTAATCATATCGCACTGACCTAAAATACAAGACCTGCTAAAATCTTTTATTCTGTTATATGCATAAGGGTAAACCGCTCTGTTAAATCCTGTAACGCCACCAGTTAAGTTGATACACAACATCGCCATTTCATTAAACTGTCTAATGAACTCTTCATTAAGAATAACAGGATCGCATTTAAATCCTAACTCTTTTGCTATCTTCATTGGTATTTCCAACTGGGATGAACCTTGCAAACCATATTGTACAGCATGTAAAGATTCGTATTTTTCTTTTTCTATAAATGCCAGGTTTAATCTTCCGTCAAATCCTCCGGTCAACGAAATATTAAACGTATCGGTTGAATCAGCCCAATCGTTTATACAAGTCTTTAGAGCACTGTCAATTTTAGGGAGGGCTATTTTTTTTGATTCAGGTTGTGTTTTATACCACTTAGATATATCATACACTAACTTGTCAGTTGTTCCTTCATCCTTAAATTCCAGTAAATAACCTCCTTGTACACTTTTAATTTCGTTGTAAATCGTACCTGTATGTAAACAATGATCAAACAACTCCATTTCCACCAACCCTTGCTTATTAATTGTTAATGGAATAAAGTTTTTAAAAGCATTTAAATCATTGGTGAAAATAAACACACCATTTTCAAAATAAAAAAAGGCTGGGTACATGAACATGGGAGATGAATATAATTTAATACTCATATCATTCTTGTTCACTAAAATAATGTAATAATTTCCTTTCAGAATTTTATAATGATTATCGCCATACTCCGTAATAATTGACAATATTTCGGAAGGTGACGGTACTTTTTTGTTTTCGGTTCGGAATTCGTTTCGGAATAAAACTGATCCGCCAATAAAAATAAAATAGCTATCATTATTATAACAAGGGTTTTCCCAATTATATTCGATTAAACCAGCTTTCTCCCTATCATACTTTCTCACTGTAAGGTTAATCCATTTTTCTGGAGAAAAACTTTTCTCGATCGTCAAATGTTTTGCTAATTCAGTATTCTCAAATGAATAATTGAAAGCGGATTTACAATTAAGATTTATTGACAGAAAATATCTCATTTGCCGGATTTAAGAATCTTATTTAGTCTGGAACCAACTCTTAACTCTTTAAAAAAAGGTAGGGGATCTCTGAAAGAAAATAAATTTGTTGCGCAAACACCCTTCCAAGATATTAGTAGCTTTATTAAACTTAAATTATTTTTCCTTCGGTATTTAATCCAATAATACAAATCTGGAATAAAGTCGACCCACTTTTTGTTATGCTTAATAGATGCTGTCTTTTTTTCCGGATTTCCCACTAAATAATCGTAGTACATTAGAGGAAAATTAATTCCAATTTTCATTGAAAAATTAACCTGAAGCCAAACCCTAGTGTTTGTTTCGATATAATAGTACATATTATCTTTCGTATTGAATTTGAATTCCATATTCGTGAATCCGATAAAATTCATTTTTTTTATAATATCTTCAGCCAATTTTTCAATTTCCGGGTTTGAAACATTTTTAATACAAGTGGCTGTTCCAAATCTGTCAGGATATTGCCTCAATTTCTGGATGGAATGTTGACATAAAACACCGTTGGGTAAATAGAGAGAATTTATTTCATAGTTATTTACACTATCTCCTTCTATTATATCTTGAATAAGATAGTTTGCCTTATTTTGATTTACTAACTCCAGAGTTACCTTTCCTTGCTCTATTTTTTCTATTAAATAGCCTTTGTTAGAAAAATGCTTTTTCCATTCAATAGAGTTTACCGGTTTTATCGCGAAAGGTAAATTGAAAAATTGTTTTAAATTTAAATAATCTTTAACGGGACCCATTTTATAATTTGGCACATTTACACCTAATTTTT
>JAYTSW010000276.1:0-22483 GCA_043745425.1 Sphingobacteriaceae bacterium
TAGCTCAACTGGTATTGCTACAGCTGGGGCTTCTCAAACAATATATGGTGGAGGCGCATACGATGCTGTTATTTTAAAATGTAACCCTTCTGGATCAACACTAAAATGGGCAACTTATTATGGTGGTTCGGGTGCCGACTATGGATGTGCTATTGTAATAGATAAATCATTTAATTTATTGGTATCAGGTTGGACGGGAAGTAATGCTTCAATAATGACTACTGCTGGAGTCCACCAGCCCACTTATGGTGGCGGACCTTATGATGTTTTTTTAGCAAAATTTGATACAAATGGCGTTCGACAATGGAGCACTTATTATGGAGGAACAGGAGATGATGAGTATGGTGGACTTGCTTTAGACAATCTTGATAATATTTATTTAGCTGGCGCAAGTTCCAGTACAAATGCTATTGCCACTTTAGGCTCGCATCAAATAATTAACGGCGGCGGTGCCTCTGATGCGTTTTTAATTAAATTTAATAATAACGGGGTGCGTCAATGGGGAACGTATTATGGAGACTCAGGGGACGATAATGGAATATGGTGTGCCACTGATTCTAGTAACAATATATACATGAGCGGTTCAACTTCAAGCTCTTTATCTATTTCTACAGTTGGGTCTCATCAAACTAGTTTTGGCGGTGGAAGGGATGCGTTAATAGTAAAATTTGATAAAAATGGAGTGCGTCAGTGGGGAACATATTATGGTGGCGGAGGTATAAACGATGAGGGAACCTTTATTTATTATGATGTGATAGGAGCATCATTATATCTTACAGGATCAACAGATAGCAATGATTCCATTGCAACAGTTGGTTCTCATCAATCAATTAATTCAGGTGGAATGTATGATGCCTTTTTAGCTAAATTCTCTACAAGTGGTGTTCGTCAATGGGCAACATATTATGGGGGTACTGATTTTGATTATGGCTTATGTGTAACAACAGATAGTGCTAATGTATATTTTGGCGGCGCTTCACGAAGTTTTTCATCAATTGCGACTCCAAATGCATTTCAAACGACCTTAATGCCCGGTTTTTACGGAGATGCTATTTTAGTGAAATTTAATAAAAATGGTGTGCGCCAATGGGGTACGTATTGGGGTGGTGCAATTGGCGAGCAAATTTATTCAGCAACAGTTCGTCCATCAGGAGATATTTATCTTGTAGGTGCTACTTCCTCTTATAGCATGTCTACACCAGGTTCATTTCAAGCAGGTGGTGGTGGAAATTGGGAAGGGTTTTGCGCTAAGTTCGGTCAAAATATTTTAACTCAAGTTTTAGAAGAAAAAATTGAACAGAACTATTTAAATATTTTTCCAAACCCCAACAACGGATCTTTTACTATCGAATCAAAAGATGATGTAGTATTAACAATTGTAAACGAGCTTGGGCAAATAATAAAAAAAATAAAATTAGATAATACCAACAACCACAAATTTATTCTTTCAAATTTAGAAAGCGGTGTTTATTCGATCGCAGATGAATTCGGCAAAAGCCATAATAAAGTTGTGGTAGTTAAATAGCCACGAATTTCACGAATGAACACTAATGCTGCATTCGTGAAAATTAGTGTAATTAGTGGCTAATGATGATGCCCGTGCGGACCATGAACATGTCCGTGCTCTATTTCTTCTGCCGTTGCATCGCGTACTTCTAATACTTCACCAACAAAGTGTAAATCATGTCCTGCTAAAGGATGATTAAAATCCATGGTTACATGTTCTGCTGCAATTTCAATTACTTTACCAATTAATTGGTTCCCGTCCTGATCATGCATTGCAATGTCTTCATTTAGTTTTACGCGTGCGTCGTCAAATTTACCATCAACTATAAATGCTTCCTTATTTACTTTTACTACGTAATCTTTTTCTATTAAGCCGTAACCTTTTGCGGCTTCAATTCTGAAATCAAATTTATCTCCTTTTTGTTTTTCAATTAGGTTGGCTTCAAAATCCGGTAATAATTGTCCGTAACCAAATAAAAAAACAAACGGATGTTCAACACTGGTTTGTTCTACTAATTCTTCTGGTCCGCCATTTTTGCTTGCAGTTAAATGATAATTAACTGATACTGCTTTGTCTTCTGCAATTTTCATTGATGTTTATGATTTGATTGTTTGTTGTTTAGTTGAGGTCAAATTTAATTCCTTGTGCTAATGGTAATTTATTGCCGTAGTTGATAGTGTTAGTCTGACGACGCATATATGCTTTCCAACTATCTGAACCGCTTTCACGACCGCCACCGGTTTCTTTTTCACCACCAAATGCTCCACCAATTTCTGCACCCGATGTTCCGATATTTACGTTTGCAATTCCGCAGTCGCTTCCGTTAGCTGATAAAAATTGTTCGGCCTCACGCATGTTAACTGTCATGATAGAAGAAGATAATCCTTGCGGCACTCCGTTTTGCATCGCGATAGCTTCATCCAATGTTTTATATTTCATAATATATAACACTGGCGCAAATGTTTCGTGTTGTACAATTTCAAAATCATTTTTTGCTTCTGCTATTGCAGGCTTTACATAACAACCGCTTTCGTAACCTTTACCTTCTAACACGCCACCTGAAACAATAATTTTTCCGCCTTCTGCAATTACGCGTTCTAATGCGCTCTTGTAATTTTTAACTGCGTCTTTATCAATCAGCGGACCAACATGATTATTTTCATCCAATGGATTTCCAATGCGTAATTGTCCGTATGCTTTTATTAAACGTTCTTTAAATTTATCGTAAACACTTTCGTGAATAATTAAACGACGCGTTGTTGTGCAACGTTGTCCAGCTGTACCAACAGCACCAAACACAGCAGCTGTAATTGCAATTTCTTGATCAGCATCAGGAGTAATAATAATAGAATTGTTTCCTCCTAACTCCAATAACGAGCGACCGAAACGCTCTGCAACTTTAACACCAATAGCTTTGCCCATTCTTGTAGAACCTGTTGCACTAACTAATGGAACGCGTGTATCAGCAGTCATAAGTTCGCCAACTTTTGCATCACCGTTTATTAAACAGCAAATACCTTCCGGTAAATTATTTTCTTTTGCCACTTCATTCCAAATATTTTGACAGGCAATAGAACACAGCGGAGTTTTTTCAGATGGTTTCCAAACACAAACGTTTCCGCAAATCCAAGCTAAAGCTGTATTCCAACTCCAAACTGCAACTGGGAAATTAAATGCGCTCACAATACCAACAATTCCTAAGGGGTGCCATTGTTCGTACATACGATGTGAAGGACGCTCGCTGTGCATAGTTAAACCATACAATTGACGAGATACACCAACAGCGAAATCGCAGATGTCAATCATTTCTTGCACTTCGCCTAAACCTTCTTGTAAAGATTTTCCCATCTCGTAAGAAACGAGTTCACCTAAAGGTTGTTTTTTCGCTCGGAGTTTATCACCAAACTGACGAACGTATTCACCGCGTTTTGGAGCAGGAATATTTTTCCAGTATTTAAATGCTTCAGCAGCAGTTTGAATTAATTTATCATAATCCGATTTTGTTGCTGATTTTACTTTACCGATTAATTTGCCATCAACCGGACTGTAAGATTCAATCACATCACCATTCGAGAACCAATTTTGGCCAGTAGAACAGCCGTCGTTTATCTCTTTAACACCTAGGGTTTTTAATACTTTTTCCATAATAAAATAAAAGGAGCGTAAATGTAGTAATAAATGGTTAATAGTTAATAGGGAATAGTTATTAGTGGTAGGTTTATTGTTATTTTTACAATAGAAAACAGATTGTTTACAGGTAAAACCATATTTTTTGGGGCTCTGGATTGGGGGCTTGGGCACGCAACACGCAGTGTGCCAATTATTAAACAATTACTAAAAAACAACAACGTTATTTTAGGAGTTACGCCCTTGACAAAACTGATTTTTGATGAGGAATTTCCGGAGCTTAAAAAAATTGATTTACCAGCGTATAATGTAAAGTATTCTAAAGTTTGGCCCTTATGGATTAAACTGGGATTAAGTGCGCCACGAATTTCACGAATTATCACAAATGAAAATAAATTGCTTCAAAATATTATTATTGAAAATAACATTGATGTTGTGATTAGTGATAATCGTTTTGGTTTGTATTCTGATAAAGTACATTCCGTTTTTATTACACATCAATTATTTTTGAAAGCACCAGTTTTTGAAAATTTCGGGAGTAAGATTAATCAGAATTATATTTCTAAGTTTCATGAGGTTTTGGTACCCGATTTTGACACTTCGACAAGTTCAGTGTCCAATGAAAATTTAAGCGGAGAATTATCCCATGGAAAAATTGATTTTCACAATAACATAAAGTACATTGGTCCGCAAAGCAGATTGGCTGATGTAATTACGCCAATAGAAAAAGATAAATATGATTATCTTATTTTATTATCAGGACCAGAACCAGCGCGGACAGAATTAGAAAAGAAATTGATTGAGAAAATGAAGGGTACAAACAAAAGAATTGCGTTGGTACGTGGTTCAACATCCAACATTCAACACTCAACATTCAACATTGATATCTTTGATTTGCCTAAAAAAGAAGAATTGAAAAAATTAATTCTTTCATCAAAAAAAATAATTTGCAGAAGCGGCTATAGTACATTGATGGATATGCATTTGTTGGGGAAAAAAGAGTTGATACTGATTCCTACGCCTGGACAAACCGAACAGGAATATTTAGCTAAGTATTGGAAACAGAAATTTAATTCAGAATATTTACCTCAAAACAAAATCTCTAATTTTAGTCTATGAAAAAAATAATTTTACTATTAGCGTTTTTTAGCAATGTTGCATTCGCTCAGAAACCAAGCTATGATTCTATTCTCGCTAAAAAATTAGGTGCTGATGATTACGGAATGAAAATGTATGTTTTTTGTATTCTGAAAACCGGTCCAGTTACAATTACTGACAAAGCTAAAAGAGACAGTTTGTTTGCAGGACACATGAAAAATATTGGTCGTTTAGCTGATGAAGGTAAATTAGCTTTAGCAGGTCCGTTCGAGAAAAATGACAAACAATATAGAGGCTTATTTATTTTTAATGTGAGTACAATTGTAGAAGCAGAAAAATTAACGCAAACCGATCCCGCAATTAAAGCAGGAATATTTGCTGTAGAATTAACGGAGTGGTATGGCTCAGCTTCGCTGATGCTAACTCCTGAAGCCCACAAAAAATTACAGAAAAAACGATTTGATTAATTTGTTACCTTTGTATCATGAGCACACCACTGGTTGGAATTATAATGGGCAGTCAAAGTGATTTAGTAATCATGAATGCGGCTGCCGAAATTTTACAAAAATTTAATATTCCTTACGAAATTGATATTGTATCAGCGCATCGCACACCTGATAAAATGTTTGAATATGCAAAATCTGCAGTTGATCGCGGACTAAAAGTTATTATCGCGGGTGCGGGTGGTGCAGCGCATTTACCGGGGATGGTTGCTTCATTAACACCGCTTCCTGTAATTGGCGTTCCTGTAAAAAGCAGTAACAGTATTGATGGTTGGGATTCGTTATTATCAATAGTTCAAATGCCAAATGGAGTTCCTGTTGCAACGGTTGCAGTTAACGCGGCCCAAAATGCGGGAATTTTAGCTGTACAAATTATTGGATCACATGATAAAGCTGTGCTTGATAAATTAGCGGTATTTAAAGAAGAGCTAAAAGAGAAGGTAAATAAATCTTCGGATGATATAAAGAAGTGAGTTCGACTACGCTCACTCACCGGATTTTCAAATAAAAAAGCCCCACAATAATTGTAGGGCTTTTTTATTCGTACTTCGTTAATCGTAATTTTTACTTCAATTACTTCTTATCAATCAAATCGAATTTCCATTCTTTAGCAAAAGCTTCTTGTGCTTTTTGAACTACTCCTAAAACTTTTTCGTATTCGGCATCAAATTTTTCAGCTAATGTATTTATACTCGCTACATCGGCATCAGTTACTTGTGTTGAATCTTTGCTCATAATGTCAACCATACTTTTGCCTTCATTATCCGCTAGAGCTTTTACTACTTTAAAATAAGAAACGGCCGCATCTAAATAATCGCGTTTCTCATTAAAGGGCTGCATTTTTTCACAAGCTTCTAATGAACTTTTTGCGCTTGCAGCAAAAGTACCATGAGTTAGTTTTAATGAATCAATATTATGACCGTCTAATTGATCAATAAAAGCTTCGTGAATTGGCGTTAATGCTTTTTGAATAGCAACCACTTCATCATTGTATTTTAAAGCATCTTTTTGCGTCGGACCACAAGATGTAAATGTGAATCCTAAAACAACAAGTGCTGATAGTATTATTTTTTTCATGATTTTATTTTTTGAATTATTAATTATTATGAGAATAAAAAAAGCCACATCGCTTAAGATGTGGCTTTAAATATAAATTGTTCTTAGTAACGGTATTGGTCAGATTTAAACGGACCTTCTACTTTTACGCCAATGTATTCAGCTTGTTCTTTATTCAACACGTCTAGTTCAACACCAATTTTACCTAAGTGTAAACGAGCCACTTTCTCATCTAAAATTTTTGGTAACACATACACTTTTTTCTCGTAAGCTGCAGTGTTCGTCCATAATTCTAATTGAGCCAAAGTTTGATTAGTGAATGAATTACTCATTACAAAACTTGGGTGACCAGTTGCGCAACCTAAGTTTACTAAACGACCTTCTGCTAAAACAATAATGTCTTTTCCTTTAATGGTGTATTTATCAACTTGCGGTTTAATAACATCTTTAGATGCACCATAAGTTTTGTTTAACCAAGCCATGTCAATCTCAGTATCAAAGTGACCAATGTTACAAACGATGGCGTTATGTTTCATGGATTCAAAATGACGGCCAACAATGATGTCTTTATTTCCTGTAGTTGTAACAATAATATCTGCAACTTTAACAGCGTTATCCATTTTTTGAACAGCATAACCATCCATTGCAGCTTGTAATGCACAAATAGGATCGATTTCTGTAACAATCACACGAACGCCTTGCGATGATAATGATTGCGCAGAACCTTTTCCAACATCACCATAACCTGCAACAACAGCAACTTTACCTGCCATCATGATATCAGTAGCGCGACGAATAGCATCCACTAATGATTCACGACAACCGTATTTATTATCAAATTTTGATTTAGTAACTGAATCGTTAACGTTAATTGCCGGTAACAATAAAGTTCCGTTTTTCATACGCTCGTATAAACGGTGTACACCTGTTGTCGTTTCTTCTGATAAACCTTTAATATCTTTAGCTAACTCAGGGAATTTATCAAATACCATATTCGTTAAATCACCACCGTCATCTAAAATCATGTTTAATGGTTTGCGATCTTCACCAAACCATAAAGTTTGTTCAATACACCAGTCAAATTCTTCTGCATTCATACCTTTCCAGGCATAAACTTGAATTCCAGCAGCAGCAATTGCAGCAGCAGCATGATCTTGAGTTGAGAAAATATTACATGAGCTCCAGGTAACTTCGGCGCCTAAAGCAGTTAATGTTTCAATTAAAACTGCCGTTTGAATGGTCATGTGTAAACAACCGGCAATACGCGCACCTTTTAATGGTTGCGATGCGCCATATTCTTTACGCAGAGACATTAATCCCGGCATTTCTTCTTCAGCTAATTTAATTTCTTTACGGCCCCATTCTGCTAAAGACATATCTTTAACTTTGCTTGGAACATACTTTGTAGCGGTCATTGTTGGCATAATATATATATTTAAATAATTTTTAGGGAATACAAAGATAAGCCATAAGTTTGTAAAGCTCAAATAAATAAGAACCTTGTTTTTAATTCGGAAAATAAATGAAAATGTTCGCTTAGGCTTAATGCACTTGCCTGATTACACGACGTTTACAGGCATTACTGGAAAACGAGAATTAGAACAAAAAGCCACTGCTTTTCTGCTCGAAAAGCTCTTTGGGAAAGGGGTTGACTTAAGCTATAATGCAGAAGGAAAACCGGAATTAAAGAAAGAAAGCTGTCATATTTCAATCTCACACTCGCACGATAAATTGGTTATAATTTATAACACCACTTGTGCTACTGGTGTTGATGTAGAATTAATACGTGATAAAGTTTTAAAAATAAAAGACAAATTTTTATCAGTTGCAGAATTGAATGAAGCAAAAGAAAACGTTGAGAAATTGATTGTGTATTGGGCAGCTAAAGAAACGCTTTATAAAGTTTACGGATTAAAAGAAGTTGAATTTGCGAAGCATTTGTTCGTGCAGCCTTTCGAATTAAAAGCAGAAGGTAAGATTTTAGGAGAAATTAATTTAGAAAGTTTCCAAAAAAAATTTAATTTGCATTACGAGAAGTTGGAAGATTATATATTAGTTTACGTTTTAGATGAGATTAAATAAAATAATTAATACAAAACACAAAGCACAGTTAGTTGTTTTGATTGATCCTGATAAATTCAATCCAAAGCTTATTAAATTAGCAGCTAAAAGTAAGGTTGGTTTTTTTTTAATTGGAGGTAGTGAGCTTAAAAAAAATAATATCAGTAAAGTTGTTTCGCAAATAAAGAAATTAAGTAAAAAACAGGTTTTCATTTTTCCTGGTAACGAAAAACAAATTTGTAAAAATGCCGATGGGCTTTTGTTGCTCAGCTTAATTTCAGGAAGAAATCCTGAGTTTTTAATTGGCAAACACGTGAAGGCAGCTTCAACAATAAAAAAACTAAAACTTAAATCGCTTCCTGTTGGTTATATACTAATAGATGGTAACCGCACTTCAACAACACAAAAAGTAACTAATACCAAAGCGCTTCCTTCATCCAACACAAAATTAATTATTGATACCGCAATTGCAGGAGAATTGCTAGGCTTAAAAGCAATTTATCTGGAAGCCGGAAGTGGCGCTAAGACACAAGTAAACGTGAAAATAATTACATCAGTGAAAAAAAATATTTCAATACCATTATTTGTAGGTGGCGGTATTGATTCAGCACTAAAAGCAAAGCAAGCTATAAAAGCAGGCGCCAATTTTATAGTAGTTGGGAATGCTCTGGAAAAAAACCTATATTTATTGTCGGATATAGAAAAAGCATTTAAGTAATGGAATTAGTTTTAATTACCTCATCAAAAAAAGACGATCACGAACCCGAATTGGTAGCTAAACTATTTGAGGCTGGGTTAACCACATTACATTTACGGAAACCTACATTTGCCACAAAACATATGGCAGCATACCTTGATGCTATTCCTGAAGCATTTCGTAATCGCATTATTATTCACTCACATCACGATTTAATTTTTAAATATAATTTAAAGGGTATTCATTTTACTGAGGTTCATTTAACTCGAAAATTTAAAAAGTGGTGGTTTTTAAGAAAACTGAAGGCAAGCGGTAAAAAAGTAACGATGACGCGCTCTTATCATAAACTATCAGAAGCGTATAATCAGGAAGAGCTTGTTTTTGATTATTATTTAATCGGCACGGTATACAATAATATTACAAACGAATTTTACAGTGGTTTTTATGAGCAAGGGATTAACACAGCCATTAAAACTTCTAAAAAACTTTTTGTTGCACGCGGCGGCATAAATGAAGTAACCATTGAAAAAACGTTTAAATACGGCTTCAAAGGCGCAGCCTTAAATAGTCAGATTTGGAAAGCCGAAGATCCGTTTAACCGTTTTATTGAAATTTTAGAGGACGCTAAAAAAAGAGGTGTGCCAATCGATTAGGCACGTTTAGCTTTTCCTAACATTATTAATTCCTTCCCTATTCCATTAAATGTTGTAAAGTTTAGTGGGAACTCTAAAAACACATGAAGGAAACTTAAAAAGAAAAGTGTTCGCACTCCTAAATTATAATCATACAAATAAACCGCTACCGACCCAACCCAAAGCAATAACGTGCCTGCTAATACTTTTTTAGGAACCTGATGCCATTTAATGACTGAGGTTTTCGAAAACCAATTTAAATAATGGTAAGTATACGCGAAAGCTACCAATCTCATAATTACAAATCCGGAATTACGCTCGAATATTTCGCTTATATCATTCAAAGAATCCATATGAAACAGGTTTATCAAATTCAAATTTAGTAAATCAAACATTTGATAACTGGCACGCACTTTATCTGACACGGAATAATTTAATTCCGGCGTTTGAATAAAAAAGAACGAACCCGCGCAAATAATTAAAACGACGATGGATAAAAATCCTGAAAATGATTTTTCTTTTAACACACCATATAACATAAACAACCAAGTGAAAATAAATACATGAATGATGGTTGGAAGAAAAATGCCAATCCAAATAAAATAATTATCAAAATTATTAAGCACACTCACCGTTAAGAGTATTAAAACACTTAATACGATGCGGTATAACCAATCTTTTACAAATACAAATGTTATGGAAATAAAAAACGCAAAGGCTATTAAATCGGCCACCAGCAAATGATCTTTTGAAGGATAAAAAGTATAATAAAAAAGCGCGACGCAGATGCCACTAAGAAAAAGAAAATCGTATTTGCCTTTTGTGAAATAACTTTTTTTATGTAGCCACCCTATTTCCGTTAAATAATGTAAGGGCCCCAATACGCCGTACGAAAACAAAAACAATTCAAAGGGAATAAAAAATGCTACAACGCACGACACCAACATAAGGCCGATATTGATATAGTTAATTTTGGTGGTGTTCATGTTACAGAAACAAATGTATCAATTTAAACCCAATTACTTTTTTGGTTTAAAATATTCGGAAATAAAGTCGGGCCACTTTTTAGTTTTATATATGTTGCTTCCAAAATACACCAAAACAGGTTTAAGATTTTTTGGATGTTGATACATGTTTATAGCTTCCATTAGATTAAGATTCTCATCGATAATAGCCAATGAAGGTAAAACCATACGTCCGTTAGTAATTTTAAAAGCAAAAGTATTTAATGGATAACCATTGATTAGCTGTTTAAAATGTTTTTCCTTATTGAACACAATGGTGTCGCTGCTCTCGGCATCAAAATTAACGAGGTAGAAATTCTTTTCAATGTAAGTGGCAATACTTGTATCTACAAACGTGGTTTTGTTTTGCACTTTACAGGAGTTGCAAAAATTAGTATATATGTTCACTATTATTTTTTTTGGTTTCTTTTTCGAAAGCATCATGGCTTCCTGAATAGAATACGTTTTAATTTGCTTTTTCGGAAACACTGTATCGTAAAATGTTTTGGTAAACCGGTCAGAAAAATCCTCGTACGACGTTGTTCTGAAAACATTTTCAACCACAAAAATCAAGAGCGGTTCAATTTTCTTTTCATCCAAATAGCCTTGCGTTAATAAATTAAATTCGTAATTATTAGCAACAAAAATAGTGGAAGGATAGGTTAAACTCGAACCCAAAAATTTTAAAGCTAACTGATGAGGCGTTTTAGGTTCTTTCGAAGTTGGGTAATACGTTTTGCCGTTATATTCAATAGTATCTTTTGTTTCCGCATTAAACTTAACTGGATAAAAATATTGATTGATGTAGGACGAAAGACCAGGACTTGAATAAGTAGTTTTCATCATCTGTTTACACCAACCGCACCAATCGGTATAAACATCAATTAAAAACGGTTTAGGCTGAGTTTTGTTTTTTTCTTGAGCTTCCTTAACGGTTAACCAATTTACTAAACCGTTCTCGTTCTGCGCTTTATATGTTAATGCAATTAAGCTAAATATTAACAATAACTTAATTCTCATTGCCTGTTTTTTTTGTATCTTTACGCCTATAAAATTAATTAATATGATTAAAAATCTACTATCTATCAGCATTTTATTTTTAGGCCTTAATGGCTTTTCGCAATCATTTAGCGTTATGTATCCTTTTTCCGCAGTTGTGGGAGGGTCTGTTGCTAATACGGGATCCGTTGATCCTACTCCTCCGCCAACGGCGCCAGGTGTAACTTTTGGTTCTTTTACTGCCATAGGCACTTCGACCACCGCAGCAGCAAGTGGCGTTTTTTCTTTTCCTGGTTGGGACGCAACCATTATTAATGGCAACGATGCTTTTGCTACTTATACCGGAGCTATTAATCCAGCGAAATATTATCAAGTTACTATTACTCCGAGTTCAAGTACTGTTAGTTTAAATTCAATTACATTCAACATGTCTCGTTCTTCTACCGGACCGCGTAATTGGGCAGTTAGAAGTAATAAGGATGTTTATACTGCTAATTTACCAGCAAGCGTTGTTGGTACAAATACAAATATTAATGTTCAAGCTGGAAATGTGTTTTTCTGGGCTATGGATAGTTATACTGTTACTGGGGGTAAGCAGGAAGTGGGCTCAACCATTACATTAAGTGGCCCTAACTTCACTAATCAAACTACTCCTACGATTTTCCGTTTTTATGCATGGAACTCTGAAAGCACTGTTGGTACATTTCGTATTGACACTGTTCGTTTTACTGGCACCGTTACTGGCGCAACAGGTATTGCAGAATACACACAGGATTTAAATTCTGCTTTTAAAATTTACCCGAACCCAAGTAATGATGGTTTTGTTTATTTAGACACTAAAAAATTAAACTACTCAAAAATTGAAGTAGTAAATATTTTAGGAAGTACTGTTGTTACTGAAAACAAAGAAGCAACTACTAACGAAAAAATTAAATTAAACCTAAACACTTTGTCGGCAGGAACCTATTTTGTTCGTGTGACAGCCGATAATAAAGTTTATACAGAGCGTTTCTTCATCACAAAGTAAGTTTAAAACTTACCGAAGGCATCACCATTTGATAATTTTAGTTAATACCCCCGCCTCAAAACGGGGGTATTTTATTTTCAGCCCGTCTAATTCCTTATCTTTACCATGTGAATAAACAAAACTTTGGTCTTATATCTGTTGTAGTTGCTTTAGCCTTCTTGGCATTAATAGCTATACAAGGCTACTGGATTATGAACGACTGGACTTTGAAGAAAGAACAATTTGAATTACGTGTTTACGCAGCATTAAATAATACCGCAAATAAACTTGAGAAGACCGCCCTTGCAAATAAATTATCCAAAAAATATAAGAAGCGAACGCAAGGTGTTGTTGAAGGAAATATAATTAAGCTCTGGTCTGTTTTAAGTAAAGACTCCGGAGGCGTTTCTACAAATGTATATTCTCAAAAAGAATTTTCTAAAAACGACACCGCGCAATTCAATCAAGATTTTCCTTATCACATTACACCCACTAAAAGTGATACGCTAAAAGAAATTGAAAATGTTAGAGATGAATTATTAAAACACAAACAAGAGATTTATAAAGATCTTTTTGATGAAGCAGAAGAGGTGAATGTATATACTAATTACAAACCTCAAATAAATAAAGAACTGCTTGATTCAACACTTAGAAAAGAATTGCAGAATCAAAATATTGAAACCAAGTATAACTATTATATTTCTTCTCAACATCCCGGCAGCTTTAAAACAACCAACCTAAGCGAAGCTGAATCAGGTAAAGATTCATTGGGAACTGCCTATAATGTCAACCTCTCACCTAAAAATATTTTTATTAAGCCTGAATATTTAACCGTTCACTTTCCTCATCAAAATAAATATCTTTTAAAAACCATGTGGTCGATGCTTATTGTATCAGGACTCGTTATGCTAATTTTAATTTTTTCGTTTTACTACTTTATTTTCACCATCCTTAAACAAAAAAAATTAAATACAATTAAAAATGATTTCATTAGTAACATGACGCACGAATTTAAAACGCCCATAAGCACAATCTCTTTAGCTTCGGAAATGTTAGGCGACGAAACCGTTGTGAAGACACCTGAAAAACAAATGCGTTTTTTAAAAATGATTAAAGATGAAAACAAGCGCTTGAGTGTTTTAGTAGAAAGTATTTTACAAACTGCCATTTTAGATAAAGGTGAGTTTAAATTAAAACTGAACGAGCTCGATGTTCACGAAATCATCAACACCGCCATAAATAATACCAATTTATTAGTAGAGCAACGCAACGGAAAAATTTCAACCAACCTTAACGCAACCAAAGTGCGCTTGGAGGCCGATAGGGTTCACTTAACCAATATTATTTTCAACCTTATTGATAACGCCCTTAAATATTCTAAAGAAAATCCTGAAATAAATATCACTACGCACGATGCCGAAAATGGCATTGAAATTATTATTAGAGATAACGGCATCGGCATCAGTAAAGAAAACCAACGCAAAATATTCGATAAGTTTTATCGTGTGCCAACCGGAAACGTACATAACGTAAAAGGTTTTGGTTTAGGCCTATCATACGTGCAAGCCGTTGTAAATAAGCACGGAGGCGATATAAGTGTAAGTAGCGAGTTGGGCAAAGGAAGTACATTTACCGTACTCCTACCACTCCATCCCAATACCTAATAATTGTTAAAAGCCCTTTTTTGGAACAGTTTATGTATTAACTTTATTGTTAAAATTAACAATTATGGAAGCTGTAAAAACCAGAGTATTATTGGTAGAGGACGATCCGAGCCTGGGAACACTTTTAGAGGAATATTTAAACGCTAAAGGTTTTGAAACCAAATTAGCTGATGATGGCAATAAAGGGTACGATGCGTTTTGCAAAGGCACTTTCGATTTGTTGTTGTTAGATGTAATGATGCCGCATAAAGACGGAATTACACTTGCTAAAGAAATCCGTCAAACTGATAAAAACATTCCTATTATATTCTTAACTGCTAAAAGCATGAAAGAAGATACTATTGAAGGGTTTAACGCCGGTGGTGACGATTATATTACAAAGCCATTTAGCATGGAAGAATTAATGGTTCGTATTAATGCGGTATTACGTCGCAGTAATAAAAACCGTTCGCAAGATTCTGATGAATCTGCCTTCAACATTGGTAAATATCAATTTAATTCCGAAAAACAATTATTGTTACACAATGCAATGGAGCAAAAACTAACGACTAAAGAAAGTCAGTTGTTGCGTTTATTATGTGTACACAAAAATGATGTGTTAGACAGAAACTTTGCTTTAAAAACCATTTGGCATGATGATAATTATTTCAATGGCCGAAGTATGGATGTTTATATTGCAAAATTGCGTAAATATTTAAAAGACGATTCGAAAGTTGAAATCATTAACATTCACGGTAAAGGATTTAAATTGCTGGTGAATTCTTAATTCAATAACTCCTAAGGAAAGAAAGGCTATCAGAAATGATGGCCTTTTTTTATTTACAATCCGCCTAAAAGACAAACTTTGTCGAACTCTTCTTTCTTTACTACACTAACAGATAAACGTCCAATTTTTACAAATTGCATATCTTTTAAAAGATTGTCTTTTTTTAATTCGGCTAATTCAACAGGAGTTTTTAATTCTTTTTCGGGAGCAACATCTACACATACCCAAGCTACCTCTTCAGTTGTTGGATCTTGATAAGATTCTTTTACCACTTTTGCAATACCCACAATATGTTTCCCTTCATTACTATGATAAAAAAAGCAGAGGTCGCCTTTTTTCATCGCTCTTAAATTATTGCGTGCGGCGTAATTTCTCACACCGGTCCAAGCTGTTTTTTTATCTTTCTTAAATTGTTCCCAACTGTAAGCATCGGGTTCTGATTTTATAAGCCAATAATTCATCGTGAAATTCTATCTTACAATATTCTTACGTTTCAATAATCTTTTTGAAGTGAGTACACTGCTCGCGTTAAATTTATCCTGACGCAATAAACCAAAATCTGAATTAAAATAATAAATAGATTTTGTTTTACCAACGTTAGAAGGATCTTGGTTGACAGTTACTTTTTCAACACGTTTATAATAACGATCGTAAATAAAAACTGAATCCATGCGGTGGCAATTATAAGTTCCGGTGCTATCCGGAAAATTAAAATCGGTGTAAATTTTTATACCGCTGTCGGGAAGTCCACTTGTGTTTTTCTCAATACCATTTTGGTAAATAGCCATATTAGATCCCAATAAAGCAGGATAAGTTACCATGTTATATCCGTAAGCATGATACTCATCGCATGTACCAACATTTCCTTCTGATGCGCTTGTCACAATGGTACTATCAATGGTTAAACTCACAGAATCCATATAAATCCAATAGGTTCCAGGCTTCAATTTTCCATTCAGTAAATCAGGAGATGTGATATCATGAAAAGGAGCCGTACATTTTACCGTAACATCTTGGTCTTTATTACAACCAATTAATGCCGAGACGCTGAGTGCAAAAATTATTTTTTTCATTTCGACTATGAAGTTACGGAATTTGAAGAGTCCTTTTTCAAAAATGCTTCAACAACCCACTCTTAATAATTAGCCTAAAACCGTTTGAAAAGCCATAAAAATGGAGTAATTTTAACCTTTCGATCAAACTAGAAAGAACCATGAGTTGCGGAAGCTGCAGTACAGGAAGAGGAAACCATAATACATCTACAGGAGTACCTGCAGGCTGTAATAATAATGGTTCATGCGGTACCGGAGGCGGTTGCAATAAACTGAATGTGTTTGATTGGCTGGGCAACATGAGCTTACCGGGCGGACAAAAACCTTTTGATTTAATAGAAGTTCGTTTTAAAAATTCAAGAAAAGATTTTTTCAGGAATGTTAATGACTTAGGCTTAAATGTTGGAGATGTTATTGCTGTTGAAGCTAGTCCGGGACACGATATTGGTATTGTTTCATTAACTGGCGAATTAGTTCGCATGCAAATGAAAAAGAAAGGTGTAAGTTTTGATAGCGAAGAAATTAAAAAAATTTACCGTAAAGCCAAACAACAGGATATTGATAAATGGCGCGAAGGCCAAGGCCTAGAGGTAGCCACTATGTACAAAGCGCGCACGATTGCTTTGCAATTAGGGTTGCAGATGAAATTAAGTGATGTGGAATACCAAGGCGATAAATCGAAAGCTATTTTTTATTATACCGCTGATGAACGTGTTGATTTTCGTGAATTAATAAAAGTTTTAGCGGATGAGTTTAAAGTAAGAATTGAAATGCGTCAGATTGGTGCACGACAAGAAGCCGCACGCTTAGGCGCTATTGGCGCTTGTGGCCGTGAATTATGTTGCAGTACCTGGTTAACAGATTTCAGAACCGTATCTACCTCAGCAGCCCGTTACCAACAATTATCGTTGAACCCAATGAAATTAGCTGGACAATGCGGTAAATTAAAATGCTGTTTAAATTATGAATTAGATACTTATCAAGATGCGCTAAAAGAATTTCCACAAATTGATGGTAAGCGATTACACACTCAAAAAGGTGATGCTTTTTTACAAAAAACAGATATTTTTAAACGCTTAATCTGGTGGTCATATACAACAGAGCCCGATGTTTTTATTCCGTTAAGCATCGCAAGGGTAAAAGAAGTTTTAGAAATGAATGAGAAAGGTGAAAAACCTCATGACTTACCAGAATTTAAAGAACTAAGCGCAACGCCTGTTGTTAAACAACCTGATTTTGAAAATGTAGTTGGACAAGATAGCTTAACACGTTTCGATAAAAACAAAAATCAAAACAGAAATAAAAATAAAAAACCTAATCATCACAAGGGACCAAATCCAAATAACAAAACCGCGAATCCTAATCAAAAAAATACAAACCCTAATCAAAAGAATATCAATTCTAATAACAAAACAGGTATTCAGCAACCGCGTAAACCAAATCACAAGCCTAACAATAACCATAAAGGCGGCGGTAACAAACCAAATCCTAATAAAGGCCCTAGCGATAACACAACTCCAAAAGAATAATTAGTTTACTATTAAGATGAAAGATTTAAGTATTATGATAAAGTTTAAATGGTTAAACATCATCATACTTTTTTCCGCCATTTTACTTTCTTCTTGTGGTAATAATGTTGTGTTTAGTAAATATCAGAATTTCGAAAACAACGAATGGTTTGCAAAAAACAAAGTGAGTTTTGATTTAGAGATGACGGACGCCAATTCATTTCACGACATCAGTGTAATGGTTCGTCACGCCGATGCATATCCGTACAGTAATTTGTATTTATTTTTAACCACCACTTACCCTGATGGTAAAATAACACTTGATACTTTAGAATGTATTTTAGCTAATCCGAAAGGCGAATGGATGGGAAATGGTGCCGGTGATATTTTTGACATTACGATTCCGTTAAAACAAAGTGCAAGATTTCCTCTAGTAGGAAAATATAATTTCACATTTGAACAAGCCATGCGGACCGATCCGCTTCCGTTAATAATGGATTTTGGTTTTGAAATTAAAAAATCGAAAACAGGTAGTTAATCTCGTCTCAAGAATTCTTTCTCGTCTATTTTATCTAGCGCGCTTAATGTTTCTTCGTCCAGCGTAATAGTGTATCCGTTTGTTTTTTTAGTGTTTAAAATGCTATACGATTCATTATCGCTAAACCCTCCTATAACATCAAATCCTTTATGCACTTTTTGTTTGTTCCAGTTTTTTCCACTTAATAATTTCAAGTTCATTTCACTGTTTGGTAATTGTTCAACCGTTGCTCTAAATCCGGGCACAATAACCATACTTCGGAGAAATTTATTTTTCCCATCAAACATTACCACAACTATCTCTTTTGTGCTAAGATTATTAATAGCGAAAGTTCTGTTTGCCACCGTATCAAAAACTTCTTTACCAAAATACGGGGTAAGCGGATCGTCAGTCATTTTTAACTCTGCCGGTTTTTCTGGTACAATTGATATTGGCTTTTTTACTTCATCAGCGCTACTTTGCTCGTAAGTATTTACTATAAACATCAATAAGCCAACGGCTAAAGGCGCTGCGAATAAAATGTATTTATACTCGTTGTAATTTTTTCTGGTAACACTTGCTTCTTTAGCATAACGCTCGTATTCTTTTTTATAGTGCTCTTTGTAATATTGTCTCCGCTTTAATTCTTCATCGCTAAAGCTCCACTCTTTTCGTTTTGATTGATTTGTTTTTTTTGTTTTGAAATTTTCGGCGTTGCCATATTTTAATTTCGAATCGTATTGTTGCCGACTAGATGTATTCACTAAAATTTCGTAAGCCAATAATATTTTTCCAAATTGTTCATTCCCTTGTGGATTTTTATCGGGATGATATATTTTTGCCAATCGCCTGAAAGCCGCTTTAATTTGTTCGGCGCTCGCGTCGGACGTAATGCCTAATATGTCGTAATGACTTTGCATTTATTTAAATTAAAAACCCTCCGCGTTATCCTGAATTTATCGAAGGGCGGAGGGTTTTAAAAATAAGCGGGGATTACTTTTTCTTATCGACTGGTTCCGGTGTACCAATCATAACTCGAGTTAAATCAAAATAACGTAAAGGATTTACAACAAAGTTTTTCAACTTAGAACTTACTAATCTGTAATTACTTTCGTACCACAATACCATTAGAGGTGCGTCGTTCATTAAAATTTGTTCTGCTTTCATAAAGTAAACGTAAGAGCTGTCTTTTTGTCTCGCATCTCTTCCTAATTTATAATACTTATCAAAGTCTTTATTTACATAACGCTGTGTATTCGGATACGATGTTTTTGCTGTATCCGAAGGAACAGGCTCGCCATAAAATACTGATAAGAATGATTCCGGGCTTGGATAATCTGCAATCCAACCATCGCGGAAAATATTTCCCATCCCTTTATGTTGTAATTTATATTTCTCGTTGTTAGTTAAAGATTCGAAAGTGATGTTAACGTTTAAGTTTTCTTTTAAATGACGTTGAATTTCTGCAGCAACAGTATTGTTACGAGTGTTACCTGAATTTACAATTAAAGAAACTTCAGGAAAACCAACACCACCAGGATAACCCGCTTCCATTAATAATTTTTTTGCTTTTTCAGGATCAAAATTATAGCCGATAATATCTCCCACTTTATACATTTCAAAAGAAGGAGGTGTAATACCATAACTTCCCGGACCATAAGCCTGGCCTTGTAATACTTTGTCAATTATTTTGTCTCTATCAATCGCGTAATTAAAAGCTTGTCTTACTTTCGCGTTATTAAATGGTGTTTTATGCACATTAAATAAATAATACTGCGTTACCATTTCAGAACTGCGTTCTAAAATAAATGCAGGCGGATTGTTTTCGAAATCTTTTATGTTTTCTTCAACAATCATTCTTACGCTGTTTGAAGGAATAGTTCCAACGTATTCGCATTTACCTTCTTTAAATGCAGTTAAACCTTCTTCCGTTGAATTTAAAATATCAACAATTACGCTATCTAAATACGGTAATGAATTTCCTTTTTCATCTTTACCATAATAGTTAGGGTTTCTGGTTAGTACAATGCGCTTTGGTGTTGAATATTTTGTGTCGTATACAAAAGGACCTGTACCGATTTTTAAATTTTCATATTGTGTTTTGTAAATTTCTTCGCTGATTATTGAAGTAACAGGATTCGCTAAAATTTGCAAGAAAATTCCTGAAGCATTATTTAAGGTAATACTGAAAGTGTATTTGTCAATAACCTTAAATCCGGTTAATTCTGCTTTTTGTCCTTTTGAAGTCGCTTCAAAGTATTCGTTAGCACCAACAATTCTGTCTTTACAAACTGTTGCAAAGTGCATATTGGTTAAACGATCGGTGCTTAATAGTTCAAAAGTAAATTTTACGTCTTGCGAAGTTACTTCACTTCCCTTTTTTCCATCCGAGCTATCATGAAAAAAAGCTCCCTTTCTTAAATGAAAAGTAATCGTTTTGCCGTCAGCCGAAACTTCCCATTTTTCGGCTAGTCCTGGAATCGGCTCCAAAGTTTTTGGGTTTAATCTTACTAAACCTTCGTGTATCTGACTAGCAATCAAGCCTTCAATCTGAGTTGTTATGGCCTGAGGAAAAAGATTTTTAGGAGGAGTTACTTCAGCAATTCTAATCGAACCGCCGCTTCCTTCCGGACGCTGACCATTATCCGACTCTTTACCGCCGCCACATGCCACTAAAACTGTTGCTAATGCAACAACGTAGCTGTATTTTGATATAATATTCATAAAAGGTTTAAATTCACTACAAAACTACTTAAATATAACTCATTTTTCAACTCTATGCAAATACACTAATATTTTTGAAAATTTATTTTGTTTTTTTAAAATATCGTTTTAATATTGCAACGCCGTTAATGCGGTGTTTCTTTTGCTTTTATCGATGAAAAAAATATTTCTATACCTTCTTTTAACTGGCTTCCTGGGCTTTAAAGCCTATTCTCAAGGGGGCGTAATTATTCTTGAAGGTAATTATCAGGGGAAAAACCTGTACGTTCAAAACCCTTATGGTAGCGGTGGCGTTGGTTTTTGTGTTACTGAGGTACTTGTAAACGGAAATATTGCTACTGATGAGATCGCTTCAAGCGCGTTCGAGATTGATTTTAAGCCACATAAGCTTAATATTGGGGATAAAGTTGAGATAAAAATTAAGCATAAAGAAGATTGTAAGCCTAAAGTGTTAAACCCTGAGGTTTTAAAGCCAAAGAGTACTTTTGAGATTATCAGCATGTCTTTTGAGAAAGATGGTACTGTAAAGTGGTCTACTAAGTCTGAAACTGGTAAATTAGCCTTCGCAGTAGAGCAATTCCGTTGGAATAAATGGGTAAAGGTTGGCGAAGTTGATGGTATTGGTACTCCTGCTACAAATCCTTATACTTTTAAAGTTCAACCACACTCTGGTAAAAATCAAGTTCGTGTTCGTCAAACAGATTATAGCGGTCAACCACGTTTATCTAAGCCAGTTGATTGTATGTCTGATGTTCCTGAAATCACTTTCGCTCCAGTAAAAGCATCTAAAGACATTAATTTCGTTTCAGGTGATAAGCCAATCGAAACTATGTACGAAATTTACGATCAATATGGTAACATCGTTAAAAAAGGATTTGGTTCAAAAGTTGATGTGTCTAACTTACCTAAAGGTGGTTACTTCTTAAACTTCGACAATAAAATGGGCGAATTCGTTAAAAAATAATAAGCCTTATTAAATATATTTAAAGCCTCCTTTTAGGGGGCTTTTTTATTGCTATAAATAACTAAATTTGAATCTCTATGTACAACATCACTATAAACGGTAAAAGCGCTTTAAAAACCGAATTAGACTTTAACAGTAATAAAGTTTCAGGAACTTTAAATGGTAAAGCGGTTGAAGCTGATATTTTAAATGTAGGTAATCAGGAATATCATTTGCTTTTGAATAATCAATCCTATAATATATTAATTGTAAAAGCTGATTACAACGAAAAGAAATTAGTTGTAAAAGTAAACGGCAAAAAATATACGCTCGATGTAAAAGATAAATACGATGAGCTGTTACATAATTTAGGTCTTGATAATATTGCAGCAAAAAAAATAAACGATGTTAAAGCGCCAATGCCCGGCATGGTGCTGAATATTTTAGTGAGCGAAGGACAAGAAGTAAAAAAAGGCGATTCGTTATTGGTACTTGAGGCTATGAAAATGGAAAATGTTTTAAAATCGCCAACCGACGGTACCATTAAAAAAGTGATTGCTGTTAAAGGAACCGCTGTCGAAAAAAATCAATTACTAATTCAATTTTAAATGGAAAATAA
>JAYTSW010000277.1:0-1629 GCA_043745425.1 Sphingobacteriaceae bacterium
CCATCAAATAGCGGATAGGTTCGTATAATTCAACTGGATTTTCACCGTAAGTTTGTTGAGAAAATTCTTCGTTTAGTGCTTGTTGGAAATTTTTGGTAGCCATGTTTTTAGTTAGGTGTTAGGGATTAAGGATTGGGGGTAAAATAACTAATTTTCCAATTACTAATTTCTAACATATTTTTTGCCAAATTTAGGCAGAAGAATTTGAATCTTTTTATTATCGGTAACCACTTTCCCAAAGACTCCACATTTGCCCTGGTCTTTCGATGTGCATTTCCGAGTAGCCACATTCTCCGCACACAACAGCAAACATTTCAAACTGTTCAGAGCTGCGGATATTAAACCAAGCCTCATTATCACTTGGTTGTTTTAAAGAAAGGGTTAATTTTTGCCCTTCAATTGTTCTGAAAGCAACACTTTCCATTATTTTAGTGGAGTTACATTTAGGGCAATTTTTCATGGTTTGGTTGTATTATAAAATGTTTGCTCTATTTTCAATTTCTGCCTTAATAGCTTTGAGTTCTTTTGGAATATTTATTAAAGTCATTCCTGAACCCAAAGCAACAACAATTAGTGGCAACCCGATAGATGATTGCTTTTGAATAAATAAAAATATTATCATTAAAACCAATACAGACAATATTCCGAAAGAAGCCCCTAATACTGTTTTTAAAGTCTTTTCTTTTGCTATTAATTCTGTTAAAGTCAAATCAGATAGTTTTTTCTTTTCCATGTTATGCTGGTTTTTATGTTTTATACTCGTTTTGAGTGTTCCACTTAACAATTGGCGGTAGCACAGCGGAATGCCGTTATTTTATTGATATTCAATGATTTAAAATTTGGATTTTACTTTCGCAAGTTGTCGAGTGAGACACTCGCCCTGGATGTAGATTCTATGGATTTTTGAAAATAAAATCACATAGGCTTTCCATATAACCTTGTTGCAAATTACAAGTTGTCAAAAACCCATTGTCTTTATTAATATATTTGAATATTCCTACATATTTTGGTTCGTTCGCCCATTCAGGTATGCTAAAATGCTCTAAGTTTTTAGATTTCACTACGTATGTATATTTGCCCTCGACAACTCTGATTAATGCTATCCCATGCTCTTCTGCATATAAAATTGCTCCGCTTTGAAATGCACTTGTTGAATAAATAATGCCTTTTTGAGAACCTGTTGATATTAATTTTGCATGTAGTATCTGAACTTTTTCTCTATTTATACTATTTTTATATCTTTTACATTCTATCAAAACTTTGAAATTTGTATTAAGAAATTCAAAGTCAGCCTTAATGTCAATTTGATATTCTCCATCTCTGACTAATAGTTTAGTATTATGTATGGCTTCAAAACTTGTTAATGTTCTTCCTAACTCAATCAAATGTTGATGTACTTCCTTTTCAAATTCTGTTGGAGTTATTTCTGCATTAAGGTTTTCGGGAATTTCATTTTTCATTATATTAGGTTATTTTCGATTTTAATTATCAGATTTTCAATTTTAATAAGCGACTAAATTGTTAATCCTCTACCAAATTTAGAAAGAAGAATTTAAACCCCTCACTCGTTTCAGATTTATTTTGGCTAACTTTGCGGCTGATGGAATTTTACATCAAATTTCCCAACCG
>JAYTSW010000278.1:0-1624 GCA_043745425.1 Sphingobacteriaceae bacterium
TATTGAAGTTGTTGCCGTTTATGAGCCTCAATTTTTAGTTAAGCAATCAATTTACAAAAAGTTTTTACTTTTTTTAGTTAAGAATATTGATCATGTTAAATACAGGCTAAACAAAATGCTTGCACCTGAAAATTTAAAATCGCAAGTGGAAGAAGTTACTCCGGAAGGAATACTTAAGTACTTAGTTTCTTTTGCTGAACCAAGAGAAAAAAATATCATTAATAAAGTAGCAAATACAATTCATTCAGTAAACCCTGATTTGGTTCAACTGGATTTTGTAGAAACGTTAGACTTGTCTTTGTGCATTCCTACAAAAGTTAGAAAAATATTTGTGCATCATGAGATAAGATTCAGGCGAATTGAAACAGAAGTTAAAACCGTAAAAGACAGCATCGGTAGTTATGGGGAATATGCACAAAATTTCTGTGAGTTATTAGAGATAAATTTATTAAATAATTTTGATGGGATAGTCACTTTTAGTGAAGAAGATAAACAGCGGCTGTTACAAAGACTATCTGTCAAGAATATATTAACCTCTCCTTTTGCTGTTTTGGATAGCGAGATATTAGGCATTAAAGAAGAGAATTTAATAATTAATAAACTGGTATTTGTTGGGTTCGAAAATCATTCTCCAAACAGAGATGCAGTAGAGTGGTACGTAAATAATATGTCAAAAATTGTTCATGAAAGGTTTGGTTTTGTGCTGCATGTTATTGGTAATTGGAGTGCCGAGTTTAAAATGAAGCATGCACATAATCCCGCTGTATATTTTGCAGGATTTGTGGAAGACCTAAGCGGATATTGTAGAAATAGTATTATGATTGTTCCGTTAAGAATTGGTAGTGGTATCAGAACCAAAATTTTACATGCAATGGCTTGGGGTGTTCCCGTTATCTCAACAACTATTGGAAGTGAAGGTATTGTTGATAATGAGAAGATATTTTTAACAGCAAATACTACCGATGAATTTGTAGAAGGCATTGATAAAATCTCAAACGATAAGAATTTTTGTACATCCTTGGTATCAGGTGCTCAATCAATACTAAAACAACACTATTCACAAAATTCTGCCGGAGAAAAGAGATTGTTGTTCTACAAATCTATTATAGAGAGCAAATTAACAGTCAATTCTTGAAACATTTTATGAGTTTTGATGAATGTAGGTTTTGGTGAATAAAAAAAAGTTTATGAAGCATTCACCACCAAATGTAAATATTGTATGACTAATTTAGCCATAGTTATACCTGCTTATAAATCGGTGTTTCTTGCAAAGACACTTCAATCTCTTGCTGAACAAACTTGTAAAGATTTTAATGTTTATATAGGTAATGATGCCGGAGATATTGAAATTGAAACCATTGTAAGGAGTTTTGAAAATCGGTTAAATATCCATTATAAATACTTTGAGAAAAACCTTGGTAGCGCATCACTGGTAAAACAATGGGAGCGTTGTTTTACACTTACCCAACAAGAAGAATGGTTTTGGATATTACCTGATGACGATTATGCTGATCCTAAATGTGTAGAATTATTCTACAGAGAGTTAAGTAATTATGATTTTGATGTTTTCAGATTTAATGTACACTTCGTTACGGCCGATGAGAAAATTTTTAAAACAAATATC
>JAYTSW010000279.1:0-1620 GCA_043745425.1 Sphingobacteriaceae bacterium
TTTCATTTACAAAAAATATGTCCACAACTTATTTAATTACTGATTTTTTCTGGCAAATAGTTGAACAATATATTGTTGCCGTTTTTATAGTTTTAGCAAAGCATTTTATTTTTGAACCTGAATTTGAGCATGACGAAGCTTAATCGTTCAAATTAGCATTGCATAAAAAAACCCTGAAGCGGAACTGCTTCAGGGTTTTTTATTATAGCGTCGTTTAGTGAATATTAATCAGGTATCTTATTTAAATTACTGTTACGTCTGCTGTATAAGAAATAAATTGCAATTCCAATTGCACCCCAAATCATAAAGGCAATCCAAGTTTCTTTTCTCACAAAACACATTAAGAAAATATTAAAACCAACGCCTAAACAGCCTACTAAATAAACTGCTGGAGTTCTATATGGTCGATCTAACTCAGGTTTCTTTTTACGTAAAATCATAACCGCAACACACACCATAGCAAAAGCTAATAATGTACCCATACTACACATCTCCGAAATTTTTCCGATTGGTGTAACAGCGCCAACTATAGAAACAATAGCCCCTACCAAAATTGTACTCTTATACGGTGTTTTAAACTTTTCATGAAGTGTGCCGAACAATCCTCTTGGTAATAATCCATCTTTTGCCATTCCCAAAAATATACGTGTTTGTCCTAACATCATTACCAACATTACCGAAGTTAAACCTGCTGTAGCTGCTAACGTAATAATAAACACAGCCCAATTAATACCTATTCCTGAAAATGCTGATGCTACTGGAGCCGCTTTGTCTAACTGATCGTATCTCACCATTCCTGTTAATACAAGAGAAACTAAAATATATAAAACTGTACAAATTACAAGCGATGCAATAATAGCAAACGGAACATCTTTTTTAGGATTAATAGCCTCACCTGCTTGAGTTGATACGGCATCAAAACCAATGTAAGCAAAGAATACAATTGTAGCCGCAGTTAACACACCACCAAAGCCAAACTTAAATGTTTCTGAACCATCTTCACCAATCACACTTACCTTATCTGGAATAAACGGTGTCCAGTTATCGGTATTAATATAAAATGCGCCTACGATAATCACAAATAATACAACAGCAATTTTAACTATAACAATTACGTTGTTAGTACTTGCTGCTTCTTTAATACCTTTTACTAAAATCGCTGTTACAATCCATGTAATAATAAATGCAGGTAAATTAAATGCGAAACTTGGCGCTTCCATTCCTGCCGCTAAACACTTTTCTGTGGCAGTAGCTAAATCGTTACTTAAATAAATAGGTATATCGATATGGAACAAATGTAACAACTTACAAAAGTATCCGCTCCATGCCACAGCAACTGTTGTTGCTCCCATCATATACTCTAAAATTAAATTCCAACCGATAAACCAGGCGAACAATTCTCCTACAGTTCCATATGCATACGAATAGGCTGAACCTTCAACTGGTAGCACCGAAGCAAATTCGGCGTAACATAAGGAAGCAAATAAACAACCGATACCTGCAATTACGAATGATAATGCTAAGGCTGGCCCTGCATAATCATGAGCCGCAATTCCGGTTAAGGTAAAAATACCTCCACCAATGATGGCTCCAATCCCTAATCATGTTAAGCCCCATCTT
>JAYTSW010000280.1:0-1620 GCA_043745425.1 Sphingobacteriaceae bacterium
CATGTAAACGAGTTGCGCGATCACCCATTTCCAACTTTTTGTTTCGCGTAATACAACTGCCATTGTACTCATACACTGCATGGCGAAGGCATAGAAAACCAATAAGGATAAACAAACAGCAGCACTATATCTTGGTTTTCCGGTTTCCGGATCCTTTTCATTTTGAAGTTTTTCGCGAATGCTTTCAGAATTATTATCGTCGTTAGCACTGTAAATAGTTGCCATTGTTCCCACAAAAACTTCGCGGGCGGCGAAAGACGTAATTAAAGCAATTCCAATTTTCCAATCAAAACCCAAAGGCTTAATGACCGGCTCAATTTTTTTACCGATGATACCCGCGTAAGATGCTTCCAGTTTTTTTGCCGGGGTATCCGTTTCATTGAAAGTATCAGTTGGTCCATGCGAACTTAAGAACCAAAGAATAATAGAAATTGCTAAAATTATTTTTCCGGCTTCGAATAAAAATATCTTTACCTTGTTCACCACATTAACGCCAATGCTTTGCCATTGCGGCACACGGTAAACCGGCAATTCCATAATGAAATAACTGAACTCTTTTGTCTTTACAATTAATTTCAAGATAAAGGCTGTGAAAAGTGTTGCGGCAAATCCCAACAAATACATTCCTAATAAGGCCAGACCTTTTAAATTAAAAATTCCTAATACTTGTTCATCAGGCATTAAAATAGAAATGAGTAAAGTATAAACCGGTAAACGAGCGGAGCAGCTCATTAAAGGAATTACAAAAATTGTAATTAATCGCTCTTTCACATTGCTGATAGTTCGTGTTCCTAAAATAGATGGGACAGCACAAGCTACACTGCTTACAATTGGAATAACTGATCTTCCATTCAAACCAAAACGCCGCATCAGCTTATCCATAATAAAACTAACGCGTGACATGTAACCTGAATCTTCCAATATCCCAATAAAGAAAAACAATAAAGCAATTTGTGGAATAAAAACAGCAATGCCGCTTAAGCCCGCCAGCACACCGTTTACAAGCAGATCATTTAATTGTCCTGCCGGCAAAGCATTCGCCATTTTTTGTGAGAGGAACGAAAAGAAATTCTCGATCCAGTTCATCGGGAACTCGGCAATAAAAAATATCGATTGAAAAACAACAAAGAGAACTGCCAATAAAATAGTGAAGCCAAAAAATTTATGGGTTAATACTTTATCTAATTCTTCACCGCTGCTTTTTGCCAACGTTTGTGGTTGTTGAACGCATTTGGTATAAATATAATTGATCGTATTAAATCGGTAAACCGAATCTGTTGCTTCAAAACTTTGGAGTTTATCGGTCGAACCCACGAAACGACTTTGAATTAATTCTTTATATGTTTTTGAAATCCCTGCGAGTTGTTCAAACTTGCCGATGTCGTAAAAAATTGAATTCGTACTTTTTGCTTCAGTAATTTTTTGTTTTAACTCCTCAAAACCAATTCGGTTGCGCGAATTTATTTTTACAACTGCTATTCCTAGTATTCTTTGTAACTCTTCAATATCAATTTTTATTTTCAAGGCTTCCGCTTCATCGATCATGTTTAAAGCGATCACCGTTGGCAACTTAAGGTCTAAAACCTGCGTTGCTAAAAGTAAATGACGTTTTAAATTAGA
>JAYTSW010000281.1:0-22372 GCA_043745425.1 Sphingobacteriaceae bacterium
GGTGTTATCAAATTCAGTAATTAACCAACCCCTAACCATATCGGGCAACATGTATTCTTTATTTAATAGCCTTACCTGATAATTGGGCCATTGAAGCATTTTATAAAATGGGTTGTTTCTACCTAAATACATATCTAAACTAATGGCCATTACCGAATCTGGATATGCAAAGTTGTAATCAAACCCGCTGAAACAAGTAGCAAAATGTTTAGGTAATTTGTGCTTAGGAAAATGATATTTAAAGCGTTTCAAGCACTCGGTTAAACCCTGTTCAAGTTCAGTAATATCGGCATCACTTATTGATTTTTGAGTTTCAGTATAAGCATCTCTCATATCTTTATTCCCAATAAATTCAAGAATGTTGCTGGTATCATTTGGATTACTTCGACCCCTAATCGTATTCACAAACATGTAATAAAATGCGCCATATTTTTTTTCGAGCTCTTGTTTTTTAACATTTAATGTTTGAGGTGTTATCGAAAAAAAATCTTTTTCGAAGCGCATAAATTTAACGTCAGGAACCTTTACATCGCTAATATCAACATCTAACTTATTATTCGTACAGCCTACTAAAAACAGGACTGTAAATGCGGTTATAAACAACTTATTAAGATACTTCATTCGAAAATAGTTTTATCTTTGTAAAGATAATTTTTAAATATTATAAAGATGAAAAAGATTTTTTCTATTGTTGCGGCCACTCTTTTATTAACGAGTGTTGTATTCGCCGGAGAAGGTGATGATGCCGACAAAAAATTCCGTTTCGGATTAAAAATAACGCCAGCACCAACTTGGCTTAGAAGTACAGATACCAAAATTATAGATAAGAACGGAATTAAATTCGGTTTCGGTTTTGGTTTGCAAATGGAATTCAGAATAAATTCAACAGCAGCTTTTGTAACAGGCATCGGCGGCGATTTTTTGGGAGGCAAACAAATTTACAAAAATGGCCAGGGTTATGTTTTAACTAAAGATAATGCCTATACAGATTCGAAAAACACAGATTTTGGAAAAGGCGCAACAGGCTTATATAACTCTACTAATAACGGCGATAAACTTTATGAAATAAAAACACGCAGCATTAAAGCTACTTATATAACCATTCCGGTTTTGTTAAAATTAATGACAAAAGATATATCAGGTTTTAAATATTATGGAATGTTTGGAGGTAATATCGCGATTCAAACCAAATTTAGGTGTACTGATGAATTAACTGAATTGAAATACAATACTACAACCAATATGTACGAAAGCTCAGGTAATTTAACGGTTTCAGATATGCGTCCGAAAGGAGATATTATTCCATTTAATATTGGATTAAATGTTGGTTTAGGTTTCGAATACAATCTTTCAGGATCTACTTCCTTCTTTTTAGGTGTTAACTATTGCCGTGGATTCATTAATCAATATCAGCCTACTTCAGAAATTATGGTGGATAAAATCAAGGACAATGTCAATTTAGGAACTGTGCCACCTAAATCTAAGCAAAGTGCATTTAGCGATGCGGTTCAGATTAACTTAGGATTTTTGTTCTAATAAAAGAAGCTTTTAAATTAAATCCCGGTAATTCATCGGGATTTTTTTATTTTTGATATATGAAGAACAAAGAAGTAGTAAATTATATCAGCAGTTGGTTAAAGGAGTATTCCAATACATCAAAAACCAATGGTTTTGTAATTGGAATTAGTGGTGGCATTGATAGCGCTGTAACTTCTACTTTGTGCGCCCTAACAGGAAAAAAGGTAATTGTATTAAACCTTCCCATTAAACAGAATAAAAAAGAATTTGACCGTAGCACCGAACATGTACAATGGCTAAAAAATAATTTTAAAAACGTAGAACACGAAACTGTTGAATTGAGCGATATATTTAAAGGCTTTGAAAAAGATTTACCATCCGATATTCAGGATTTTTTAACGATGGCCAATGTGCGCTCACGGGTAAGAATGATTACACTTTACGCTTTCGCATCACATCATAAACTGTTAGTGGCCGGAACAGGAAATAAAATTGAAGATTTTGGTATTGGATTTTTTACAAAATATGGTGATGGGGGAGTGGATTTGAGTCCGATTGCCGATTTAACCAAAACCGAAGTGTATGCTTTGGCAGCTGAATTAAATATTATTGAAAGTATACAAAAAGCCAGACCAACCGATGGCTTATATGCTGATGACAGAACCGACGAAGATCAAATTGGCGCTACATATCCTGAATTAGAGTGGGCAATGGATTATGTTGTGAGCAATAAGACAGATAAAATTGATGAACGACAAAAAGCAGTTTTAGAAATTTATAAATCACGCAACCGTGCTAATAAACATAAAATGGAAGCCATTCCGGTTTGTTTAATACCAAAAGAATTTAAAAAGTAGAATCATGTTTGGAAAAATGGGTGATATGATGGGCAAACTTCAGGAAATGAAGAAAAAGGCCGATGAAATTAAAATCAAATTAGATAATACAGTGTTATTTGCTGAAGGAGCGGGCGGTGATATAAAAATAGAAATCACAGGTAACCGAAAAATAAATTCAATTACCATTTCACCCGCTATACAACATGGCGATACATTAGTTTTAGAACAAGAACTAAAAACCACAATCAATAACGCCCTCTTAATGGCAAATGTGGCCAACGAAGATGAAATGAAAAAAGCAACCGCGGGTTTATTGCCTGGAATGTAGTTTTCTGTGATAATCTTTATTTGATAGAAGTTATTCCACTTTCAATTTTACTTCTTTCACTTTCTTTTCTTGCTTGATAAAGAAAAGAAATCAAGACACGGAATGCCCCGCACAGTCTTCGCGCTTCCGCCCGCGTCATGCCAACGCACAACTTTCATATCTTCTTCAAGATTGAAAAGAAGAGTTTTTGGAAGATGTGCGTGAGCCTGGAAATCCGTGCTAGGCGCGTAGCCTTGTGTGGGGAATCGGATTTCCTTGATTTTTTTGGTTACTTTTTGTATCAAGACAAAAAGTGACATAAAGAAATTAAATTCAGAGGACAAAGCCTGATTGAAGTCACGCCTCCAATAGAATTTTTTGTTTTATCTTTGAAAAAAAATGCCAATAAAACACGACATAAAAGATAAAGCAGACATTGAATTAATGATACGCGCATTTTACGGCTCATTATTAACTAACGAAAGTATTAGCCAGGTTTTTGCGAACACAGATTTTGAAGCGCACATGCCGCACATGATCATGTTTTGGAGTTTTGTGTTGTTGGACGAAGAAGGTTACAAAACAAATGTGTTTGATAAGCATGTAAATCTTGGTATAAAAGAAGAACACTTTGAAATCTGGCTACATCATTTCGAAAAAACCATTAACGATTTATTTGAAGGTGAAAAAGCAGAACTTGCTAAACAGCGTGCTCAAACAATAGCTTTCACTTTTAAATCAAAATTAAAACAAATGGGAAAGTTGACAGATTAAAGATTCAACCCCTTCAGGGTTGATTCTATCATGTGTTCATGTTTTTATTAATGTTGAATCCCGTTGGGATTCCAACCGAATTTTAAATGAGAAGTCCGGAGGACTTCAATATTAATAAAAGGTGCTTAACTCAAAATCGTCAACCCTGAAGGGGTTGAATACAAAATTAATGCAACTTCGAACTAATCAAACTAATAAATTCTTTTCTCGTTGTGTCTTTTAAAAACTCTCCTGTAAAAGCTGAGGTTGTAGTAACTGAATTTTGTTTTTGTACACCACGCATTTGCATACACAAATGACTGCACTCCATAACAACAGCAACACCTATAGGATTTAATGTATTTTGAATGCAATCGCGAATTTCATTTGTTAAACGTTCTTGTACTTGTAAACGACGGGCAAAAGCATCAACCACACGAGGTAATTTGCTTAAACCAACAATATGACCATCTGGAATGTAAGCAATGTGAACTTTACCGAAAAACGGTAGTAAGTGATGTTCGCACAAACTGTACACTTCAATATCTTTCACAATTACCATTTGGTTATAGCACTCCTTAAACATAGCCGATTTTAAAATCTCAGCAGGATCTAAATCATAACCTTGGGTTAAATACTGCATGGCTTTAGCAGCGCGAATTGGTGTTTTTAATAAACCTTCGCGTTTCTGGTTTTCACCAACATTAGTCAAAATGTTTTTGTACATATCGGAAATTGAATCAACTAATTTATCATTGTATTTATCAATTTTTTTGTACCCTTTGTCTTCTACTTCAAATTCGTCGTTTAGCATTATTTACCTCCAAAATATTCTACGTAATTATTTTCTGTTTCACACACTTTTACACAATGTAAATCAGCACCCATTTTTTTTATTTTTGGCATTAAAATGTCCCAAATAAAAATGGCCATATTTTCGGTCGATGGCAAAATGTTTGCCAGTCCGGGCACATCCATATTCAGGTTTTTATGGTCTAAAATTTCTGTAACATCTACTTTTATTAAATCGCCAAGGTCTTTTAAATTTACAACAAAACCAGTTTCTTTATTTACCTCGCCTTTGACGGTTACATATAATTCGTAATTATGCCCATGCCAGTTTTTATTGGCGCATTTCCCAAAAACGTCGAGGTTTTTAGCATCATCCCAGTTCGGATTATATAACTTATGAGCCGCGTTAAAGTGCTCTTTTCTGGTTATGTAAATCATGGTGCAAATTTACGTATAATAGCGAGGCAAAATCTGTTTTATTTTATGATTTTTGGGAATTTTGCTCTCTATTATACCTGTAATTTTTTGCACTGATAAGGCGTATAATCCTTAACTTTACCCTATGCCAAAAATATTAATAGTATCTGCAACTAGACAGGAAATTGAGCCATTTTTGATTAGGTTTAAAATTGAGCCGAGCAATAATGTTGGTTTTTTTGTTAGTGCTGTAAATCCTCATCTTGCTGTTTTAATTACAGGAGTTGGGATGACAAATACCGCCTATTATATGGGGCGATATTTTTTAAGCGCATTTAATTTTACCATTAATATGGGAATTTGTGGCGCATTTAATAAAGGTATTAAATTAGGAGAGCTGGTAAATGTGACTGAAGATACAATTGCTGAAATGGGCGCACAAGATGGAAATGATTTTATTAAATATCAGGATTTAAATCTTGGCGGAACAAATTCGTTTTCGAATCGTTTGCATGAAACAATTGAAAGTGTAGAGAAATTGAAAAAAGTAAAAGGAATTACAGTAAATACAGTTCATGGACATGATGAAAGTATCAATAAAATCGTAAAATTATTTAATCCTGATGTGGAGAGTATGGAAGGCGCAAGTTTTTTAAGAGGCTGCGAACATTTGCCAGGTAATTGTATTCAAATTCGTTCGGTTTCTAATTATGTTGAGAAACGCGATAAAAGTAAATGGGATATTCATTTAGCAATAAATAATCTGAATGATTTCGTTATAAAATTAGTAGAGGATTTACAAAAATGACTTTGACTTTAGGTTTTTCTCCTTGTCCAAACGACTGTTTTATTTTTGATGCCATGGTGCACGGAAAAATAGATACAGAAGGTTTGGAATTTGATGTAGTGATGGAAGACGTGGAGGCTTTAAATCAAAGAGCATTTAAGTCAGAATTAGATATTACAAAATTAAGCTTTCATGCTTTTTTATATGTTCAAGAGAATTATATTTTATTAAAAAGTGGAAGTGCGCTTGGTTTCAATTGTGGTCCGTTATTAGTCAGCACTCACTCAACTCTAAACTCTAACCACTCAGCACTTAAAATCGCAATTCCTGGAAAAAACACAACGGCAAACTTTTTATTATCGCTCGCTTTTCCTAAAGCAAAAAATAAAACGGAAGTACTGTTTAGTGAAATAGAACAAGGCGTGTTAGATGGAACATACGATGCAGGATTAATTATTCATGAAAGTCGTTTTACTTACGAGCAAAAAGGATTAAAAAAAATAATGGATTTGGGTGAATTTTGGGAAGGCTTAATTCATGCGCCCATTCCATTAGGGGGAATTGTAGCAAGACGAAGTTTTGATAATGATTTACTCCAAAAAATTAATCGCGTTATTAAAAAAAGTGTGGTGTACGCTTTTGCAAATATACCAGATGTAATGCCTTACGTAAAACAACACGCTCAGGAAATGAGCGAAGAAGTAATGAAAAAACATATTGAACTTTATGTTAATGAATACAGTATCGATTTGGGAGAAACTGGAACGAAAGCTGTGAATTTATTGTTTAATAAAGCAAAAGAAATCGGATTAATTAGGAATATTGTACAACCAATTGGCATTTAAATTTAATCACAAAGGTCACAGAGAAAAAACTTTGTGTTCTTTGTGCCTTCTTTGTTAACTTTGTGGTTGATAAACGCAGTATGACAAAATTTTTAATAGCGGGTTTAGGAAATGTTGGCGATGAATACGCCCACACTCGCCATAATATTGGTTTCGATGTACTTGATCACATGGCTAAAGAAGCCGGCATAAAATTTACAAGTGGCAGATTAGCTGATGTTGCTGAAATAAAATACAAAGGAAAAATCCTTATTCTGGTTAAACCAACAACATTCATGAACCTTAGCGGCAAAGCGATTAATTATTGGATGCAAGCAGAAAAAATTCCTGTTGAAAATTTAATGGTAGTGGTTGATGAATTGGCATTACCATTGGGAAAAGTAAGAATTGGTCCGAAAGGAAGTGATGGTGGACATAACGGGTTAAAAAACATTCAGGAAACATTAAATACGTCTAATTATCCTCGCTTACGTTTCGGAATTGGTAATGAATTCGGAAAAGGCTATCAAGTAGATTATGTTTTAGGAAAATGGAGCGATGAAGAAAATAAAATTTTAACCGAACGAATTAAATTAGCAGCAGATGCGGTTAAAGCATTTGCATTTGCAGGTTTGCAAAACAGCATGAACACTTATAATCCTAAATGATTTCTCTTAAAAAATACTTTTTTGCAGTATTTCTATTTGTCACTTTTATTTCAAAAGCACAATTCAGCGGCTATACGTTTTGTGATTGGGATAAAATCGCATTTAATCCAAAATATAGTCCTTCAAATTCCGATACAGCAATCGTTTTTGTAAGTGTAAGAAATTATTTTCCTGATAAAGCGGAATTTTTGGATTATGAATTTGACGTGACTAATTCTCTGCATTATTTCACCATTTTCTTCAATCAAAACAAATGGATTTGTGTTCCTAAATTAAACCTTGAGGAAGCCATAAAGGACGCTGCAAAAAATAAAGATTTTGTAGTTTACGGTGAAGGAATGGGTAAAACATTTCCTTCTGCAGTTGATAGGGCGACGCGCTTAACAAGATTATATGATGTTGTTACAATTATGTTCGATTGGCCTTCTCATCGTCCGGGCTTGAGTGGTAGTAAAGATTATAAAACGGCGCGCTTGCAATGTAAAGACATCTCAAAGCCAATGGTAAAATTATTTAATGAAATTAATGATTTGAAGCAAGCGAAGAAAATTGCAGATCAAAAAATGGCATTATTATTACATAGTTTGGGTAACCGTTTAATAAAAGAAGCGGTTACGAATAATTTTCTAGAGGTAAAAACTAAATTATTCGACAATATCGTTTTAAATGCGGCTTGCGTAAAAATGCGTGGACATAAAAAATGGCTAGAGAAATTGATCATTCAAGATAAAATTTATGTGACAAGAAATAATCACGACCGCACTTTAAATTTGGCAAGAATTGCAGGGCTTTCGAAGCGTTTGGGCATGCATAACCGTTGGCGAAAAGCTAATAATGCCATTTATTTAAATTTTAGTGAACCTTTAAAGCACGAGCATAATTATTTTTTAATGAATAATTTATTAAGAAGACATCCAGATATTAAACTCATATATGATGATATTTTTCATGCAAAAAACATCTCTTTTGATGATATAAAAAAATACAGAAGTCGGAAAAATGGCAGAGTAATTACACTTATAAAACCTCATGTTTCTCAGGATGGGGATATAAGTCTTGGTATTGGCATGTAAATTTTATCCTTTTCTCTTAAATCGCTATCTTTATCCCTTATGCAACATTGGGCCTGGTTAGTCTACCTTTTCTTTAGTAAGCGTAAATTGATTTTCACTGTTTTGATGATATCAATTTGTGGATTGCTAGGCTTTTATGCGAGTAAAATTAAATTAGAAGAAGACATTACCCGTTTTGTTCCGCAAGACAAAAATTCGGCTTCCATTAACAGTATTCTCGAAAATCTTAAATCAAAAGACAAACTGGTTATTCATCTAACTGGCGAATCGGCTGATAACGTTGATAAATTAGTAGAGACGGCCGATACAATTTTCAATGCTCTTCAAACTTTACCAAAAGAATCTTATTCGGATATTACATACAGGATATCTGACAACACCATGCAAAGTGTTTATGATATTTTTTATAATAACCTTCCGTTTTTCCTTTCTGAAAAAGATTATTTACGAATTACTAATTTAATTGCACCTGATAGTATTCAATACACATTAAGAAAAGATTATGAAGCCTTATTAAGTCCTTCGGGAATGGTATTGGGGAAATTTATAAAACGTGATCCTTTAAATATTGTTCCTCTTGCTCTAAAAAAAATGGAGAGTATTAAGTTGGATGAAAATTTTGAAACGTATAATGGCGCAATCGTCACCAAAGACCATAAACATCTTTTATTATTTGTAACTCCTGCTTTTTCTGCTAACGAAACCTCAAAAAACAAAGCCTTAATTAATTTTGTAAAAAACACTTCTCATAAATTAAGCAACAGTGAAATAAAAGTGGAGCTCTTTGGCGCCTGCATGGTTTCGTTGGGAAATGCGGAACAATTGCGAAAAGATACTTTCCTAACAACAACGATTACTATTATATGTATCGCGCTTTTAATCGGCTTCTATTTTAAGAATGTATTGCCGATTATTTTTATTTTCCTTCCTGTTGCATTTGGAATGATATTTTCATTGGCAATGTTGTTTTTATTTAAAGGAGTTGTTTCTGCGATTGCTGTTGCTGCAGGCGCTGCTGTGTTAGGAGTCGCTATTAATTATAGTCTGCACTTTTTTACGCATTACAAACACACACGCGATGTTAAAGAAACGCTTTCTGATTTAACGGTGCCGATGTTGATTGGATGTACAACAACAGTTGGCGCTTTTTTTGGATTAGTTTTTACAAAGAGCGAAGCCTTGCATGATTTCGGTCAGTTTGCGGCCTTTAGTTTAATTGGAGCGTTGTTATTTTCAATTTTTGTACTACCACAATTATTAAAATTCTCGTTCAGAAATAAAGTCATAGAAGCAGAGCATAAGGACACGTTTTTAGATAAATTAGTTTCTTATCGTTTAGATAAAAATAAAATCGTTGTTGTTTCTTCATTAGTAATTACAATTGCTCTTTGCTTTTTTGCATCTAATGTTGGTTTTGAAACTGACATGAACAAAATGAGTTTCATGGATGATGAAACCAGATTAGCAGAGAAACATTTAGATGAAGTGAATAATTTTGCTGCACGATCCGTTTATGTCTTTGTAACAGGAAAAACTGCAGAGGAAGCTATGCAATTAAATGAGTTTGTTTATCAAAAACTCGATTCATTAAAACAAGCTGAGCAATTAAAAAAGGTAAGTTCTGTAAGCGTAATCCTTCCTTCTGAAAAACGACAAAAAGAGAAATTAGAAAAGTGGAATACTTTTTTTAGGAAGGAAATTAAAGAGAGTCTGCAAAGCAATATTATTAAGTATAGCGCTGATTTAAAATTTAAACCTGAAGCCTTTGCTTCGTTTTATGAGGTCTTAAATAAAAATTATTCAGCCATTGATAAAGCAGAGGAAGATTCGCTAAATAAATTACTTTTAAAAGAATGGACTGCAAGTGTAAATGGCAAACCAAGTATTGTTACACATGTAAAAACAGATGCTGATAAACGCGAAATTATTTATAAGTTGTTTGCTAATAACGAAAATATAGTTGTGTTTGATAAGCAACATTTAACTTCTCAGTTTGTTGATGTAATCAGTTCTGATTTCTCAACTATACTTTGGATAACTTCTATTTTAGTGTTTGGATTTATGTTGGTGTCGCACGGACGAATTGAAATGGCAGTAATTAATTTTTTACCAATGTTTATTTCCTGGTTGTGGATTTTAGGTTTCATGGGAATTTTCGGAATTAAATTTAATGTCATCAATATTATTATCTCAACGTTTATTTTCGGTTTAGGAGATGATTATTCGATTTTCATAATGGACGGACTCACCAATGAGTATAAATACGGCAAGAAAAATTTAGGAAGCTACAAAACATCTATTTTATTGTCTGCTCTCACTACAATTATCGGAATTGGTGTTATGATCTTCGCGAAACATCCTGCTTTACAGTCTATCGCCGTTATTGCTATTTTAGGAATGTTTTGTGTTGTATTTGTTTCGTTTGTTGTGCAACCACTTATTTTTAACTGGATGGTTTTAAATCGTAAGTATCGCGGTTTGCAACCCTTCACAGCAAAATATTTATTAATTACAGTTTTAGGATTTACCATGTTTGTTGTGATATCTTCTATCCTCACAGTCTTCCTTACCATTATTAAATTTTTTCCAGCACCAAAAAAGAAACGTAAACTGGTTTTTCATTACGTTCTTGCTTACGCATTCCGAATGGTATTAGGCGCATTTTTCAATGTGAAAAAGAAAATCATCAATGAACAAAATGAAAATTTCTCAAAACCTGCCTTAATTGTTGCTAATCACCAATCGCATATTGATTTGGCATTAACGTTACAATTGCATCCGAAAATTATTGTTTTTACGAATGATTGGGTTTATAATTCTCCTTTTTATGGTTGGATTGTAAAGATGGCGGATTATTATCCCACTTCTATGGGATATGAAAACGCTTTGCCGAAACTAGAAGCACTCATTGCCGATGGGTATTCCATTTTAATTTTCCCAGAAGGAACAAGAAGCGTGACCGGTGATATTGGTCGGTTCCATAAAGGCGCATTTTTAGCAGCTGAAAAATTAAATTTAGATATTCTTCCCATTTTAATTCATGGCGCGGGAGATGCGGTTACAAAAAATGATTTCCATTTTAAAGACGGAGCATTAACGTTAAAATTTTTACCACGAGTTAAAGTTGGAGAAACAAAATTCGGAACAACGTATCAGGAAAAAACAAAAGGCATTTGTAATTACATGCGACAAGAATACGAATTGTTGCGTGAGGAATGCGAACCTGTAAATTATTTTCGCTCGCGTTTAATTAATAATTACATCTACAAAGGACCGCTTATAGAGTGGTATTGCCGAGTTAAAACAGCAATGGAAGGCAATTACAAATTATTTGAAAGCTTGATGCCTAAAAAAGGAAAAGTGGTAGATGTTGGTTGTGGTTATGGTTTTTTACCTTACATGTTGCATTATAAAAGTCGTCACCGTGAAGTGTTGGGTTTAGATTATGATGAAGAAAAAATTAATGTAGCTAAAAATTGCGCAAGCAAAAGAGACAATATCAATTTCGAGGCGGCTGATGTTACTACTTATAATTTTCCTTTTGCAGATGGATTTATTATTAGTGATGTATTGCATTATCTCGAGCCTCAACAACAAGTTAACGTTATTGAAAAACTCGCACAAAAAATTAATAAGAATGGAATTCTCGTTATTCGTGATGCTGATGCAGATTTAAAAACCCGTCAGGCCGGAACAGCGTACACTGAGTTTGTGAGTACAACAGTTTCGGGCTTCAATAAAACAAATGTTTCAGGTTTGCATTTTGTGAGTGGGAAATTAGTAAGAGATACCTTGGCAAAATTCCCACATTTAACCGTAGAAGTTGTTGACAATACCAAGCTAACCTCTAACGTAATCTACGTTGTACGAAACCCTTAGCGGTTAATAATTTCCCCTTTTAAAATCCGATAAAATTGCTTTTATTTATCAATTGTAACTAATGGATAAATTATGGCAAAAACTAAATCTTTATTAAACGATAAATCCTTAAAATTTTTAAAGGAATATTTAAATAATGCTTCTCCTACTGGCTTTGAGTCAGAGGGACAAAAATTATGGTTAAATTACTTAAAGCCCTATATCGATGAACATTTCGTGGATACCTACGGAACTGTTGTAGGAGTAATAAATCCCAAAGCACCTTACAAAGTAGTGATTGAAGCTCACGCTGATGAAATCAGTTGGTTTGTGCATTATATCACTAAGGATGGATTTATTTATTTACGTCGTAATGGTGGAAGTGATCATCAAATTGCCCCTTCAAAACGCGTAAACATTCATACAGAAAAAGGAATTGTAAAGGGAGTTTTCGGTTGGCCGGCAATTCACGTTCGCGATGCTGCAAAAGAAGAAACACCTACAGTGAAAAATATTTTTTTAGATATTGGTTGTACTTCCGATAAAGAAGTGGCGGCATTGGGAGTTCATGTAGGTTGTGTAATTACTTACGAAGATGAATTTATGGAACTAAACGACCGCTATTATGTGGGTCGCGCTTTGGATAATCGTATTGGTGGTTTCATGATTGCGGAAGTGGCTCGTTTATTAAAAGAGAAAAAGGACAAATTACCATTTGGTTTATATATCGTTAACGCCGTGCAGGAAGAAGTTGGTTTGAATGGCGCAACAATGATTTCAAGAAAAATAAAACCTGATGTTGCTATTGTCACTGATGTTTGTCATTGTACCCAAACCCCAATGATGAGTAAAATTGCAAGTGGCGATCAAGCTTGTGGTAAAGGTCCTGTTTTAAGTTACGCACCTTCGGTTCAAAACAATTTATTGAAATTAGTTATTGATGCTGCTAAGAAAAATAAAATTGCATTTCAACGTCAGGCTGCTTCTCGCTCAACAGGAACAGATACAGACGCTTTTGCGTATAGTACTGATGGGATTGCCTCCGTTTTAATTTCATTACCATTACGATACATGCACACAACCGTTGAAAGTGTGCACAAACAAGATGTGGAAGATGTAATCAAACTAATGTATCACTCATTAAAATCAATTAAAAACAATCAGGATTTTCGTTATTTGAAATAAATCGTCAATCGTACTTCTAAAATCTAACTTCTAAATGGCAATACTTGGTTCTTTAATAAAACGTGCAATTACTTTCAGAGGGCGAATTCCTCAGAGGAGAAGTACGTATAAACGTCAGGTAAGGGAATTACGAAAGTTATTATTAAAAGCGCAAAACACGGCATTCGGACAAGAATACAAATTCGATAAATTATTGTTGGAGGCTGATCCAATTACCGCTTATCAAAATACCGTTCCTGTTTTCGATTATCAAACGATGTACGATCAATGGTGGAAGCGTTCATTAAACGGAGAGTCATACATTTCTTGGCCGGGAACAATAAAATATTTCGCGTTAAGTTCAGGCACTTCTGAATCGGCAAGTAAACACATTCCTGTTTCCAAAGAAATGATTAAGTCTATTCAACGTGGAACAGTTAAACAAATTTTATCTACAGTTCATTACGATTTGCCAAAAGAGATTTACGAGAAGCGTATTTTAATGGTAGGCGGAAGCACTGCTTTAAATTATAATGGTAAAAATTATTCAGGCGATTTAAGTGGTATCACAACTGGAACACAACCAAAGTGGTTTCAGAATTTTACTTTACCCGGCAATAAAATCCGTTCTAAATCTAATTGGGAAGATAAATTGCACGACATTGTTGTGAATGCGGAAAAATGGGATGTTGGTTTTATTTGCGGCGTTCCTGCATGGATACAAATTTTATTTGAGCGCATCATAAAACATTACAATGTAAAAACGGTGCATGACGTTTGGCCTAACCTCCGTATTTTTGTTCATGGAGGAGTAGCGGTGATGCCCTATAAAAAGAGCTTGGAAAAATTAACAACTTTCCCTCTTATTTATTGTGATACCTACATGGCTTCGGAGGGATTTTTTGCTTATCAGGAACGTCCAAACGAAGATCAAGCCATGAAACTTTTGTACGATAACAAAGTTTTTTTTGAATTCATTCCGTTTAACGAAGATAATTTTGATAGTGATGGAAATTTAAGACCCGGACATCCTGTTTTGGATATAAGCGAAGTGGAGTTAGATAAAGATTACGTTATTGTCATTACAAATTGTGCAGGTGCTTGGCGTTATATTGTTGGCGACACCGTTAAGTTTACAGATTTACGCCGCTGTGAAATTGTGGTTACAGGACGCACAAAACATTTTTTGAGTATGTGCGGCGAACATTTGTCGGTTGACAACATGACCCGTGCTACTAAATTGGCAGCTGATGATTTGGGTATTGAAATAAATGAATTTTGTGTTGTGGGTATTCCGTTTGAAAATTTATTTGCACATCATTGGTATGTTGGCGTTAATCAAATGGTGGATGAAAAAATTCTAAAAGAAAAAATAGATAATCATTTAAAAGAATTGAATGATGATTACAAAGTAGAACGAATTGCAGCATTAAAGGAAGTGATAGTTACTGTTTTACCGGATGAAGTATTTCTTGACTTTATGGCTTCCAAAAATAAAATGGGTTCACAACACAAATTTCCTAGAGTGTTGAAAGGAAAAATGTATGATGATTGGTTGTCGTTTTTAGAAAAAGAAAATAGAATTTGATTTTAAGTTTAATATATCAAACCATAATTATTGTTATTCTACTCACGTTTTCATTTGGGCCGGCTTTTTTCGCACTTATTAATACTGGTATAAAGCACGATTACAAACATGGTGCCATTTTGGCGGCAGGGGTTGTTTTCAGCGATTTGTTTGTTTGTTTGATTGTAATATTCATGGTTCATTTTGGGGCTGTTAGTTTTTTGCAGGATGAAAAAAATCAGCGATTTGCAGGCATTGTGGCTGGAATAATATTAATTGTTTTCGGCGCGTTTCATTACAGGAAACCAATTGCTAAATCCGAAGAGAGCATTGAGATTAAGGCGCCATCGAGCATTGGACTTTTATTGAAAGGATTTTTCCTTAATTTATTCAATCCGGCAGTGTGGTTTTTGTGGTTGGGTAATGTAACTGCAGTGGGGAAGTCTTTCAGCTATTCACTTATAAAAATGATTATTTATTTTTCTATCGTGTTAGGGCTGGTATTTACTGTTGAATTATTTAAAGTTTTTTTAGCGGGAAAAATCAAAAAGTTTTTTACCGATAGAATAATGTACATTGTGAATTATGTTACAGGCACTTTATTAATTATTTTTGGAGTAGGACTAATCTATAATCACTTTTTTGAACATTAAATGAACGCAGATAAATTCACCGAACTCAGAAAAAAACTGAATGAAACTCAAACGTATCCCACCGTTTATATGTTTAAGTTTATTATGGATGCCGAACATCGTAAAATTGCTTTGGTAGAAAGTTTGTTTAGCGAAAACGCTGAGATTTACACGAAGGAAAGCGATAAAGGAAAATACATCAGTATCACCATTACAGAAGTAATGATGAGTACGGATGAAATAATTGAAATTTATACCAAAGCCTCTGAAATAACTGGAGTCATGTTGTTATAATGCCTACACATTCAATCTTTAATAAAAATATTTCAATTTCAGTTAATTCACTGGGAGCTGAATTAGTTTCTCTTAAAAGTAGTACTACTGAATTATTATGGCAAGGCGATAAATCAATTTGGGCACGTTTCGCTCCAGTGTTATTTCCTATTGTTGGAAAATTGAAAGACAATGAATTTACACATAATGGTACTGTCTATAATTTGCCTCAACACGGTTTTGCGCGCGATAGTGAATTTGTACTCATTGAAGAAAGTGAAAATGTTTTGGAGTTTGAGTTAACTGCAAACGAAGATACATTGCTAATTTACCCCTTTCATTTTTCATTACGTATTCGCTATGAACTACAAACAAATGGAGTGGATTTAAAGTATTTGGTATTTAATCCAGATAATAAAGAATTATTATTTAGTCTTGGTGCGCATCCGGGGTTTAATTGTAAAAGAGTTGAGGGAGAAAGCCTGGAAGATTTTTATATTGAGTTTGAAAATAAAAAAGAACTTGTTCTCGAAAAGTTAAGTAATGGTCTGTTAAGCGGACAAACTTCTGTTTTAAAATTAGAAAACTCATGTTTGAAATTAAATTCTCAGCTGTTCGAAAGCGATGCTTTAGTATTAAAAAACACTCAAATAGAAAAAGTAAACTTGAGTTCGACTAAGTCTAAATCTAAAATAATTTTAACTTGTAAAGACTGGCCTTATTTTGGCATCTGGACTAAAAAAGGCAGCGATGCTTTTGTTTGTCTGGAGCCATGGTATGGTATTGCAGACAATCTAAACACTGACAAAAATTTAGAATCAAAGCCTGGTATAATAAGATTACAAGCTAATAGGAATTTTAAATCAGAATTTACGATCAAAATAAGTGAATAATACTAGTGAGATTCATTTTATTTGTACTTTAGTATTATAGTTCTCGATTACCGTACTGCTCTTTTAAATTTATTGAAGAAGACATGCAGCAAAAAAAGGCCGACATATTAAAATTAAAGACGGAAATAAAAACTCTTAAAAGCGAAAATAAAAAGCTTAAGAAGATTTTGGCGTTTAAAGATACAAGGCCAAAAGTAAAAGCTCCGAAGCCTTTTGCTCCATTTTTTAAAAAAGCAGAAGAAACAGTTGGTGAGTATTTCAAATCCTTAAAATTTACACCCTCCAAAGGTACCATCGAAATAAATGACGAACGCTATGTGTTGGTTCGCGCTTCAGCACTGTCGTACGATTTTTTAAATTCATTTATTAAATTGTATAGTGATAGAGGAGAAGATGAAGCAATTAATATTGCTAAAAATATATTGTTTGATATTGCTCACGTCATTGGCTTGGAAGACGCAAGGAATTTTCACAAGAAAATGAAGTTGAAAGATCCTATCAGTAAATTATCAGCCGGACCTGTTCATTTTGCTTATTCAGGATGGGCGTTTGTCGATATATCACCAGAAAGCAAACCTAGTCCGGATGAAAATTATTTTATGAAGTATAATCATCCATTTTCTTTTGAAGCTGATAGTTGGTTAAGAGCCGGTAAAAAATCGAAAGTACCGGTTTGTATTATGAATTCCGGTTATTCTAGTGGATGGTGTGAGGAAAGTTTTGGCATTTCATTAACTGCCGTTGAAATTTCTTGTCGTGCTAAAGGCGATAAGCATTGCACATTTATTATGGCGCCGCCTCACAAAATAGGAGAGTATTTAAAATTAGATAAGAAAAAACAAAGTGATTTGTCGGTTACTATACCAGCATTCCTAGAGCGAAAAACTGCAGAGGAAAAAATTAAAGCTTCCTTATCCGAGAAAGAAGTTCTGATTAAGGAAGTGCATCATCGTGTAAAAAATAATTTACAAATTATTTCCAGTTTATTGAGTTTGCAGGCCGAAAACATTACTGATAAACAAGCGCGCAGTAAATATTTAGAAAGTATTGGTCGTATCCGTACAATGGCTATTATACATGAGCAATTATACCGTTCAAAAAACCTCTCGAAGATTAATGCTGAAGAATATTTTACGGAACTTGTAAATTTTATTTCAAAAACTTATAATGTAAATCAAAATGTAAAAGTTAATTTACGGATTAAGGTGAGAGAAAAATTTATTGATATTGATAAAGCTATTCCTTGTGGGATTATCATTAACGAGTTATTATCGAATGCTTTCAAATACGCTTTCCCAAATAATAAAATTGGGGAAGTAAAAGTGGAACTTCGATCAATTGTAAATCCTACTCACAAATGCCGCTTGATAGTTTCTGATAACGGTGTTGGAATTAAAGGGAAAATTAATTTTAGTAACCCTGATACCTTAGGTTTGCAGTTAATTAATTCTTTAACGGATCAATTAGATGCTAAATTAGAAATTAATAAAGATAAAGGAACTAGCTTTACGTTTTTCTTTTAGTTTATTCAACTAAACTTTTCACGGGTGTACAAACCCCATTCTCGCAAACGTAACATTTAAGCTTATCATTAAACACATATGGTTTGTAAATCGATTTGTTTAACAGCATACGTAAACATTCCTGTACGCCTTCAATAATACTTGGATGCGGATGCATCATCTCCGCTAATTCGCGTATACCCTGATTAGTATGAATTAAATATGCCACGCCTTGAATAGCGCTGCTCGCATGTTCACCAACAACGCGCATTCCTAAAATACGCATGCCGCTATCGTTTGTAACAATGATTTTAAAGAAACCTTTTGTTTTACGCATGGCAATGGCGCGGGCATTAATGCTGTATTCTAACTTCACTACCTTATGCGGAATATTTTTTGCTACTAATTCCTGTTCACTCATACCAACAGAAGCTACTTCAGGATTTAAAAACATAATGGTAGAAATGTTTTTATAAGTGAGCGGTTTAACGGTTGGGCCAAACATTCTAACAGCTGCATGTCGCGCTTCGCGTTCACCAACATTTACTAAAGCCATTTCTGTTGTTACGTCTCCGGCTACAAAAATATTACTGATGTTAGTTTGCGTATCGTCATCCCAAATACTACCACGTTCATTTAATTTTACGCCGGCATTTTCTAAACCTAAACTTTCAACGTTGGCAGTACGCCCAATGGAGACTAAAGCTTTTTCAACACGAATAATTTCTTTTTTGCCGTCTTTATATTCCAATTCATATTCAACACAATTTTCTTTTATATCCATGCGCTTTAACGAAGCGCCGCTGTGAATAATGGCACCTTGAGCTTTTAAACTATCCGAAACAACTGTCGCTACATCCAAATCTTCAAATGGTAAAATGCGATCGGCTTTATCTATTAAGTATACTTTAGTTTGCCCGAGATTAGAAAAGATAGTCGCGAATTCACAACCAATAACACCGGCACCTAACACCACCATGCTTTTCGGAATCTCTTTTAAATTTTTTATGCCATCGCTGGTCATTATGGTTTTATTGTCGACAGTAATATTATTAGGAATACGCGGACTACTACCTGTTGCCACTAAAATAAAATCGGCCGATACTTTTTTTATAGTGCTGTCTTCTTTAGTAATTTGAATTGTGTTTTTATCAATAAACTGAGCCTGTCCTTTTTCGTAATAAAATAATCTGTTGGAAGAATTTTGTAAGAGTTGTGAATGGACAGTCATTTGAGTTTTGCGTTCAAACACAGCTTCATTCACTGTTTTTTCCATTTCCTCAAAATTCACTTTGAAACCTGGAACCATTTCTCTAGTAGCAGAAACCTTCATCGAGTATTCCCATAGAGTTTTTGAAGTCAGCACGCCATCATATACACCAGCACCACCTAATTTTTTCTTTTCAATTAAAAGTACTTTTTTACCGAAATCAATAGCACGCATTGCGCCTGCGTATCCGCTCGGACCGCCACCAATTACTATAAGGTCGAAATGTTCCATTATTATTTAACAAAGATATCTGTTCCCATTAAAAAACAACATTTATTATATCTTATTGATAATCAATTAAATAGATAATTTCAAAATTGCAAGTATTTTCCTATTTTTGCACCCCTATATTCTATTTATTATGAATGAAAATGTAATTTATTTAATTCCTGTTTTAGGAATAATCGGACTAATTGTAATGGCCATTAAATCGGCCTGGGTAAGTAAACAAGATGCCGGCGACGACAACATGAAACAGTTGGCAGGTTATATTGCCGATGGCGCTATGGCATTTTTAAAAGCAGAGTGGAAAGTGTTAAGCATATTTGTTGTGTTTGCAGCAGCATTACTTGCTTACTCCGGAACGATTCACGAAATAAATGGTAAACCAATCCACTCAAGCTGGATTATTGCTGTTGCCTTTATTATAGGCGCCGTGTTTTCTGCAACTGCAGGATATATCGGTATGAAAGTTGCTACTAAAGCAAACGTTCGTACAACACAAGCGGCTCGTACAAGTTTAAAACAAGCTTTAAAAGTTTCCTTCACCGGTGGAACCGTAATGGGTTTAGGTGTGGCTGGTTTAGCTGTATTAGGATTAGGTGGTTTGTTCATCGCTTTCCTTGCTTATTTTGATAATGGAATTGATAAAGAATATGTAAAAACTTCCATTGAAGTATTAACAGGATTTTCTTTAGGTGCAGAATCTATCGCCTTATTCGCCCGCGTTGGTGGTGGTATTTATACTAAAGCAGCCGATGTTGGTGCCGACTTAGTTGGTAAAGTTGAAGCAGGTATTCCTGAAGATGACGTTCGTAATCCTGCAACTATTGCCGATAACGTAGGTGATAATGTAGGTGATGTTGCCGGTATGGGAGCAGATTTATTCGGTTCATATGTTGCAACTATTCTTGCTACAATGGTACTCGGACAAGAAATTAGTGTTGAAGATGATTTTGGTGGTATGTCGCCTATTTTATTACCAATGCTGATTTGTGGTTTAGGAATTATTTTCTCTATTGTAGGAACTTGGTTCGTTCGTATTAAAGATGAAAAATCAAATGTTCAAAATGCATTAAACATGGGTAACTGGTCGTCAATGTTATTGACAGTTATTGCATCATACTTTGTTGTAAACTGGATGTTACCTGATGGCGATATTCAATTAAGAGGTTTAGTGTTTACTAAAATGGGTGTGTTTGGTGCTATTTTAGTTGGTACCGTAGTGGGTGCTGTTATGAGTATAGTTACTGAATATTATACCGCAATGGGTAAAAAACCTGTTCTGTCTATTATTCGTCAATCTGCAACCGGACACGCTACAAATATTATTGGTGGTTTAGCTGTTGGAATGAAATCTACAGTTATTCCTATCTTAACTTTAGCAGCAGGAATTATTTTATCATACAAATGCGCAGGTTTATATGGTGTTGCAATTGCAGCAGCAGGTATGATGGCAACAACAGCCATGCAATTAGCAATTGATGCATTCGGACCGATTGCAGATAATGCCGGTGGTATTGCTGAGATGAGTCAATTACCTCCCGAAGTTCGTGAGCGTACAGATAATTTAGATGCAGTAGGTAACACTACAGCAGCAACCGGAAAAGGTTTTGCAATTGCTTCTGCCGCACTAACTTCTTTAGCATTATTTGCAGCATTCGTTGGTATTGCAGGAATTGACGCTATTGATATTTACAAAGCGCCTGTATTAGCAGGTTTATTTGTTGGAGGTATGATTCCATTTATTTTCTCTGCATTGTGTATACAAGCAGTAGGAAGAGCAGCAATGGATATGGTTGAAGAAGTTCGTCGCCAGTTCCGCGAAATTCCTGGTATCATGGAATACAAAGCAAAACCTGAATACGAAAAATGTGTTGCTATTTCTACAAAAGCATCTATCCGCGAAATGATGATGCCGGGTGCAATTGCATTAATTACGCCTTTAATTGTTGGATTTACATTTGGACCCGAAGTGCTTGGTGGTTTATTAGCAGGTGTAACTGTATCAGGTGTGTTAATGGGAATTTTTCAATCTAACGCAGGTGGTGCATGGGATAATGCAAAAAAATCTTTCGAAAAAGGTGTTTTAATTAATGGTGAGATGTTCTATAAAAAATCAGAACCACATAAAGCATCAGTAACAGGTGATACAGTTGGAGATCCATTTAAAGATACTTCTGGTCCTTCAATGAATATCTTAATTAAATTAATGAGTATCGTTTCATTAGTAATTGCTCCATACATTGCCGTTAACGGCGATGAAGGTGCTTGCTGCGAAAAAGGAATGATAACCGAAGAAGTTATTAAATGTAACATCAACGGCCAAGAATATACTTGTACTAGCAAAGAACAATGTGATAGCATTATGAATGCTAACGTAAAAGATATTGCTGAAGTAAAAGGTCTGTTTAACGTTGACGGTGCTCATAGTTCAGTTGCATTCAGTATTAAACACATTGTAACAGCTACACGCGGTACAATTAATATTGATAGTGGTTTTGTAAACCTTGACGCTGCAACTGGCGCTAAACTATTTATTCAATTAGATATGTCAAGTTTAAATACACAAAACTCTTTCCGTGATGGTCATTTAAAAGATAAGCCGGAATTTTTTGATGTTGCTAAATTTAAGAAAGCATCTTTCGAAGCTTCAGTTATTGAAAAAAATCCAGAAGCTGGTATGTATTCCTACATCGCTAAAGGAAAATTAACCATGAAAGGTGTTACAAAAGACGCTGAGATGAAATTCAATTACGTTGGCATTTCTGCACAAGATTGGGACGGTAAAAAAGTAGATGTAGCCGGCTTTGAAGGTGAAACTACTATTAACCGTGTTGATTTTGGTGTTGGTGAAGCTGGTGGACTTGGTGATAATGTAAAAATTGAATTTACATTAGAAGCAGGACAAGAAAAGAAATAAAACTCTGTTAAATATATGAAGCCTCCTGTGTAAACGGGAGGCTTTTTTGTTTTAAGGCCTTTACGTATATTTAGATAAGTGAAATACATCAAA
>JAYTSW010000282.1:0-5871 GCA_043745425.1 Sphingobacteriaceae bacterium
TAACCAAAGGTCGTCAGGCTCTAGTAATGAATCTTTCTTTACCTTAAATTCAAGATAACCGTCCTCTTGAACGTTCATAACATATACATCAGTTTCAAAAGTCTTCATTTTCGATAAACAGACACTATTAAGTGATAAACTGTAATATTCTAAAGATAAATATAACAACTAAATCATATTAGAAAAAGGAATTTTTCTACATTTTAAGACGTACGTAAGAAATATACGTTTTTTAAACCACTGTTAAACAGGTATTTATGAATCAGGCGAGGATTTACTCTATAATGAACTTTTTCACACCCACTTTATCGCCACTTACAAGTTTGGCGTAATAGGCCCCCGCAGCAAGTTTTAAAACAAGATGCGTTTTTTGATCTGATGTTTTTTGAGAATAAACTAAACGGCCCATTACATCAATAACTTCAATTAATTTATCATTGGCATCTGATGTAATTGTAAACTCACCATTATTAACTGAAGGAAATAAATTAAATGAAAGTGTATTGTCAATCACCGCTCCCGATAAACCAGTTAAAATATTTAGTGGTGTTTCCCAAATACCTCTTCCGAATGTCGAAACGTAAGCCTTATTTATTGCAGGATTAAATTCAATGTCAGTTAAAATAACGTTTGGTAAACCAAAACTATTATTTACCCACGTGGTTGCACTTCCAGTCAACGTATAAATACCAATATCAGTTGCTACCATTAAATTATTAGTACCGGGAATTTGTTTAATACAGTTCACTGGAAGGTTGGGAAGATTATAAGAAATATTTGTCCAAGTTACTCCGGCATTAGTTGTTTTATAAACTTTTCTTCCGCTGCTGAATCCTGCCATGCAAACGTAAACCTCATTGGCATTTGTTGCACTTATTTCCAATCCTGTGTAATATAAACTATCAGGCAAACCAACTGTTACGTTAGTCCAACTTGTACCGCCGTTTGTTGTTTTAAATAGTGCGCCGGGTATTGCAAATTCATACCTCACTCTTCTAGCAGCATACAATACTAAACTATTTGTGTTTGCTACAGCAAGCGCACTTATTTCGCTTGAGTTTGTGCCGGGCATTGTTGCAAGTGCTGTCCAGGTATTTCCATTATCCGTTGAGCGCACCACATTTTCATTTCCAATATATAATCTTCCTGGATTATTATAGTCGGCGATAACAGGAGTGGTCCATTCAGCCGATTCACTACTTGGATTTGTATTTGGCGATGAACTACTAACTCCATCATTTGTACTTAAATCAAAATTACCATACTGACTCGCACCAAAAACATTTGTATTTGTAACAGGATCTAAATAATTATCCATTCCATCTCCACCGAAAATTGTACTCCATGTTCCACCTTTATAATAAAACATAGCATTATCTTGTGCGCCTGCCACTAATCTACCTGCTGCATTTTTTGAACTTGAAATTCTATAAAAAGAACTTACTTGCATCCCGCTGTTTAATTTTGTCCATGTTGTAGGCCAACTTGATGTACTCCATGTGCTGGGAACAATGGTTGAAGTTTTATAAGCACCACCATCACTGCAAGCGAAATATTGATTTCCTGCAGGCTGATAAGTTATATAATGAAAGTCGCCATGAATAGTCGGGCCATATCCTGTTGTCCAATGCGAAACGGGATTAAATGTTGCAGCTCCATCAATCGATGCCCACATATTTACCCCACCTATGTACACAATGTTTTTATTTGTTTGATTAACACATAATCCTAAATCATAATTTCCTTGTCCGCCTGTTCCCGTTCCTTGTCCTGCTTCCAAAACATTAAGGGGAGGCGCAATGTAAGTCCAGCTTAAACCTGCATTTGTACTTTTATAAAATCCATACAAACCTTGATTCACGTCTACACAAGCTGCATAAATATAATTATTATCAGAAGGAGCAATCGCTAATTTCACACGCTGAATAGTTCCCGTTGAAGGCATTCCTGTGTTTAATTTCGTCCAAGTATTTCCAAAGTTGGTTGATTTATATATTCCTGCATTTCCTAAATTAGAATGAAATACCCAGCCGGTGGCGGCGTAGAGTACGTGAGTACTAACCAGATCCTGATGCAAATCCCAAAACAAAGAATCTAATATTTTAGTCCAAGTAGTACCGCCGTTTGCAGATTTATACATACCGCTCGCTCCTGCCGCACATACATCGTTACTATTGGTTGGATTTACTAAAACTTTGCGAATTAGAGACGCATCGCCATTTGTTAACTGAAATGTTAAACCTGTTGCGGCCCATGTCGCACCGCCATCAATTGATTTGTAAACACCCAAACCGTAATGTGTGTTACGTTTACGTCCATTCAAAAATAAACTAACACCTATATATTCAAAATCACAAACAGAAATATAAATTGTATTTGGGTTAGATGGATCAAGGGAAATATCGCTTATTCTTGTTATTGGTAAATTATCTGTGAGAGGAGTCCAGCTGGTTCCGTTATTCGTTGTTTTCCAAACACCACCTTGTGCTACACCAACATAATAGGTTCCTGATAAAGTAGGATGAAAGGCGACACAATTAATACGACCAATTCCATTCTCCATGTAACCGGTTAAATTAGTTGGTAAAATATTTGGTCCGGTTGGAGCCCATGCTGAAGCTGCGCTTTGGTTTTGTAAATTTTGTTTAAAGTCGGCCATGTCTATAGCTTCATTTACATACTCATCAAATCCTGCAGGCTCACCTTCTGTATTGGTGTGCAATGTTATATCGTGTTCCCAACGCTTAAAACTTTTCCAGCCTTTCTCTTTTTTAAGGTCGTGTGTTTTTTTATAGGCATCAAACTGTAATTGAATTTCTTTTAAGGTTAAAGCCTGGCCTGTTGTGTTTTTAGTAAATGTTTGAGCTAAGAAAAGAAAAGGTGTAACAAACAATACTAGAAGTAGATTTATTTTTTTCATCGTCTTGAAATATAAATAAAGATAATAAAAAAAGGAGGCGATTGCAATTTGTTTTTGATTATTCTGATTCAGAGAATCAGTTATTTCAAGCATGCCTTCAAAAAAAAAGCTCCACTATAAAGTGAAGCTTTTTACATAAAATTGATTTTTATTACTGATTCCCGAAGTAAGCAGTATGATTTCTATCAAACCAAACTCTGGATGAAATATAGTCGGAGCTTGGCGTTAAACCATTCGCACCAATGTTTACATTGGCAGAGTTAAGTGCAACTTCATCTGTTTGATAAGCAAAACGACGAGGAATGTAAACTGTTGAAGCGTTAGATGATTTAACCAATCTTGGATAACCACTGCGTCTCCAACTATTAAAAGCTTCAACACCTTGTCCGAATAAAGAAACCCATTTTTGTTCACCAACAAGGCGACCACCATAAGCTGCATTCCAAATAAACTTAGGGTCAGCTAATACTAAATTAGCTTGAGCACTGGTTAATCCGTTCTGAAGGAAAGAAGCTAACACCGCATTTTGATATTTAGTTTGGCTTGTTGTATCTAATTCTGCTTTTATAAACTCTAACTCGCTAAACGACATAAAATAAAATGGTGCGCTATTATTATAAAATGCAGAGCCTAAATGTGAATTGGAACTTTGACCACCTGTAGTACCATTGATACCACCAACAAATTTTCCACCTGCAACTGGATCAGCATAAATTGGTAAACGCAAATCAACAGGAAGAGTTGAATCAGCTGAACTCCCTCTCATGTATTCTACCAATGAACCGCTCATCCTGAAATCATCTTTTCTATCAGAACTTGGATTAACCCACATATAAACAGGATTATTGTTAGTTGATGGTGAAGGAATATAATTTATTTTCGCATCATCAGCACCTGAAGCAAACACATCTCCACTCGCAATTAAAGCGTTAATATCTGCAGTTTTATTCACACCAGCAGTAGTCATACTTAAGTAAATACGAATTTTTAAACCGTTTGCGAATTTTTTCCACAAATTCATATCACCCGCATAAATTAAATCATTCGATGCTAATTCAGTTGCAATAAATGGTGAACCTGGATCCATTTTTCCAATTGCTAAATCCAAATCACTAATACATGCATTTAATACATTAAGCTGCGTATCATATTTCACTGCGATAATGCCTTCGTCACCTTTCCCTGCTTCAGAATACGGAACATCGCCGTACAATGAGGTTAGAACATAACCAATATAAGCTTTCATTACTAAAGCAATTGCCGCATGATTCGGGCGCTTTTCTTTTTCAGATAACTTTATAGCCTGAAGACAATCTTCAAAGGCACCGGCATACAAATTCACCCAAACAGCACCCATCCTGTCGGCACGAGGCTTATAACGGTCTTCATCCATGTAGGTTGTAGATTTAGTATGCTGAATCCACTGATCACAAATCAACATTCCTGCTCTAAGCTGAGTAGAGTATGAAGTTTGAAGTATAATTGAAGGTAATAACATCTGTGATGGCACTACCGTTGGGTTATTAGGATTGGTATTATCCTTTTCAAACCTTTTCTTACAAGAAGCAAAAGCTACTGCAATAATTAAAAGGTATATATAAAATTGTTTTGTTTTCATGGTCTTTATTTTTAGAATGTGACTTTTAAATTAAATCCTATAGAACGTGTAGACGGAACAGAATTAGTTTCGAAACCCATTGCATTCGCGTTATTCGCGCTGTTAACTTCAGGATCCATATATGGCAATTTAGAATATAAGATAAGTACATTCCGCGCATATAAACCAACAGTTAAACTTGAGAAAGGAGTTTTAGTTAATAGTTTTGAAGGCACTTTATAACCTAATGATACTTGACGAAGTTTTACAAAAGTTGCATCGTATACATAATTTGCAAAGTTATTGTAAGACATATCATGCCAGTAAGTCATTGGGTCGACTTTCACTGTGTTTTTTACACCAGTACTTGTCCAGTTTCCGCTAGCATCTTGTACCGCAGCCATACCATCAATCGCAATTGAGTCACGATTCTCTGTGCGTAAAGAGTTACCGGTATAATCCATCCACATATTAGTTTGAGAGAATACTTTACCGCCTTGTTTCCAATCTATAAGGAATCCGAAATAAACACCTTTATAACTAAAGTTGTTATCTAATCCCATTCTGAATTTAGGCTGAACATTACCCATATACGTTTGTTTTGATGATGTTGCTAAATCGCCACTTGGAGTAACTAAATAATTACCATTCTCATCTTTTAAGGCAGTGTTTGAACCATTTGCATATAACGATCCGTACGACTGATTTTTTTCAAGATATAGATAAGCCCAATCTCTGTAAATTTCGATTTTATCTAAGCCCTCAGCAATTTCTAAAATTTTTCCTGAGTTCTTAGAGAAGTTTAATGTTACATTCCAATTGAAACCATCTTTGTGTTCAACTACCAAAGCATTTAACATTAACTCAATACCTTGATTTACCATTTTACCGGCGTTAAGGATTTGAGAAGTATACCCTGATGAAGGTGCTACACTAACCGGAACAATTAAGTTTTTAGTTAAAGTGTTATAGTATGTAGCATCAAAACTGATTCGGTTATTTAAAAAACGTAATTCAGTTCCTATTTCGAATGAACGCCCTTTTTCAGGTTTAATGCTCGAGTTCTTTAATCCGTTTGTTAAAGTTACATAGTTAACTTGGTTAAAAGGATCACTTGTAATAGAAGGTGAAGTGCCGATTTCTGTTTTAGAAAAAGTAGTATATAAATTATAAGGATCAGTATCCTTACCAGTATACGCTAAACCAGCACGAATTTTACCATAAGATAAAATCTTAGATGGTTTCATTAACTCTGTAAAGATAAAGCTGGCCGATACAGATGGATAAACATAAGAGTAGTTTTTTATTGGTAATGTTGATGACCACTCTTTACGTCCAGTAACATCTAAGTATA
>JAYTSW010000283.1:0-5858 GCA_043745425.1 Sphingobacteriaceae bacterium
GATTTACAAATGCGCCGGTTGTGGTTACGAACTATTTACTAGCGACCAGAAATTTGACGCCCATTGCGGCTGGCCAAGTTTTGATAATGAAATTGGTGACGGAAGCCGTATTAAAAAAATTAAAGATGTTAGTTTAGGAATGGCGCGAACTGAAATTATTTGCGGACGTTGTGGCGGACATTTAGGACATATTTTTGATGATGGTCCAACAAAAACAGGAATGCGTTATTGCATTAATTCAATAAGTATAGATTTTAAGCCGGAAGAGAAAAAGTAGTCGGTATTTAGAAGGCAGAGTGCAGTAAATGTTTTTAACTGCACTCTGCCAACTAAACTAATCTTCTCCCTTTTTATCAGTATTTCCTACAAAAGCATTTAAAATACTTGTTACAAGAGATAAAATAAGACTAAATAAAAGCGCCCACCAAAAACCACTTACGTGAAATTCGGGGATTAATTTTGAGGCCAACAGTATCATACCTGCATTTATCACCAAAAGGAAAAAACCAAGAGTAAAAAAGGTAATCGGAATTGTTAAAATTGTTAAAACTGGCTTAACAACCGTGTTCAAAAAGGCCAATACAACTGCCACTAAAAGAGCGCTAACAAAATCGGTAATATGTACGCCTGGTAGTAACCACGCGGTAAATAGCACTGCCACCGCCGAAACAAGGATATTTAAGATGAATTTCATGCTCTAAAAATACCTTATAAATGCATAGGTTTTTACTTTTTAGATAAATTTAGGTGTGTTAAAATTTTGTATATTTGAATCGTGATTTTAAAAAACAAATTAACCAAAATAAGCGTGTTCTCCATTTTAATGGTGAGTGCCTTATGGTTAGTTACACCCAAGGTTTACATCCACAAACTTTTAAATCATAATCACGAAACAGTAAAAACAAACGGAGAAACATCGGTACAAACTGAAGCAAATCCGGATTGCGATTTTGATAAATACGATTCTCCTGTTTATTTTACAATTTTCAAATTCATCAATAATTTTATTCCGCTTAAACCAAAACACGAAGCGGTTTTAATTACTCCTTCTCAGGATTATAATTCTTTTGTAGGCGATTCAGGTGCATCTCGTGCCCCTCCCATGGCTTAATTCCTTGATGTCATCCTGAACTCGTTTCAGGATCTTTTTTTTATTTCATAACCCTTGTTGGGTTAAATCAACTTTATTTAATGAAAAAAATTATAGGCTTGCTTCTGCTTTTGCAGACAACCTTAATATATAGTCAGAATACTTTAACAGGTATTATTAAAAACAAGCAAAGCCAAGAGGGTTTGCCTGGCGCACTTATTTATTTTCCTGATTTAAAGTCGGGAGTAATTTCTGATGGAGAAGGAAAATATACAGTAAATAAACTTCCCAAAATAAAAACTATTGTTCAGGTAAAACTATTAGGCTTTAAATCTATTGTTAAAGAAATTGACCTCAGCATCACAAAACAATTAGATTTTGAATTAGAAGAATCGGTTGTTGAAGCCGATGAAGTTGTTGTAACCGGCACATCGCATTCCACAGAACTAAAACGAAATCCCATTTCGATTGTTTCGGTAGATTCAAAATATCTTAACGAAAATTCATCTACTAATATTATTGATGCTATTAGTAAAGTGCCTGGCGTAAGCGCTCTTAATACCGGGCCAAATATTTCGAAACCTTATATACGCGGTTTAGGATACAATCGCATACTAACGTTATTTGATGGTGTGCGACAAGATGGACAACAATGGGGAGATGAACATGGTATTGAAGTGGATCAATTTTTAATTGACAGAATTGAAGTAGTAAAAGGTCCCGCAAGTTTAATTTACGGCAGCGATGCTTTAGCAGGCGTAGTAAATTTAATTCCTGCGCGTACAACACCTGAAGGATTAATAAAAGGAAGTTTCAGTAACAATTATCAAACCAACAACAAACAATTTGCCTCGTCGCTTTCGTTAGCAGGAAACACTAAAGGATTTGTTTGGGGAATACGGGCTTCAAAAAAACAAGCATCAACTTACAAAAATAAATACGATGGTAATGTTTTCGGAACAAAGTATAACGAAACAGATTTGAATGCGTATTTAGGCATTAATAAATCGTGGGGCTACTCGCGTTTAAATTTTTCAATGTATGATAATTTACAGGAGGTGCCGGATGGAAGTCGTGATTCGAGCAGTAGAAAATTCGTAAAACAAATTACAGAATTAGATACATTCAGACCGATTGTTTCGAATTCTGAATTAAAGAATTATAGTATTGGTTTAGTTCATCAGCACATTCAGCATTTCAGAATGTATTCCGATAATCATTTTATCATTGGTAGAAGTCATGTTGATTTCAAATTGGGTGCGCAGCAAAGTCGCCGTTCAGAATTTTCGCATCCACAAAATCCAAACGCACCAGGGCTAAATCTTATATTGAATACCATCAATTACGATTTAAAATATCATTTTCCGGAACTAAAAGAATTAGAAACTACCATTGGTATTAATGGTATGTTTCAGCAAAATAAAAATGTTAAAGCAACCGAATTTGTAATTCCTGATCATAGCTTAATTGATTTTGGTCCTTTTGTTTTTATTAAGAAATCGTTTAAAAAAATAGATATCGCAGGCGGAGCCCGCTATGATATTCGTTCTTTTAAAAATGATGCGCTGTATACCTCAACTGATTTAAGCACTGGTTTTGATATGCAAGTCAATGCCAATTCAGCTGACACAACTATTATAAAAAGATTTGATTCTTATTCTCATACTTTTTCAGGATTCAGTGGAAGCTTAGGAGCTACGTATACAATCAGTAAAGCCTTATCTGTAAAATTTAATTTTGCTAGGGGGTACAGATCGCCTAATATTTCTGAAATTTCAGCAAAAGGTGTGCATCCCGGAACCGGTTTTCAGCAATTAGGCGACGCTAACTTTAAACCTGAATTTAGTTTGCAGGAAGACTTCGGAATATTTTTTACCAGCGAACATATTTCGGGTGGTGTTGAATTATTTAATAACATAATTGATAATTATATCTATAACGAAAAATTATTGAGCTTAAAAGGAGGAGATTCTATTTATACCGAATCAGGAATTTCTTATCAAGTTTTTAAATTCAAACAAACCAAAGCACAGTTATACGGTGGTGAATTTAATTTTGATATTCACCCTCACCCACTCGACTGGTTGCATTTCGAAAACAGTGCGTCGTTTATTTATGCTGTTAATTTAGGTGGCAATGGTGTTAACATTACTGACAGCACAAAATACCTTCCTTATATTCCGCCGTTTCATACCAATTCAGAATTACGGGCTGATTTAAAAAAGAAATTCGGGTGTTTTAATTCCATTTATGTTAAAGTAGGATTACAGTACTTTGCTACTCAAAATAAATTTTACTCAGCCTATGGCACCGAAACAAAAACGAAAGGTTATACTTTAATGGATGTTGGCATGGGTTTTGATATAACAAGAAAAAAAGGGCTAACGCTTTGCTCTGTTATTATTTCAATAAACAATTTAACAGATGAGGGGTATCAAAGCAACATGAGTCGTTTAAAGTATTTTGATAACTACCCTAAAAACCAAACCGGAAGGACTGGCATTTATAATATGGGACGAAATTTTAGTTTTAAACTGGTTATACCTCTTGATATTAAAGCGAAATAGTTAATAAGCTTAAAGAAGAAATAAAATATATCCTTTTAATTAAGTAAATTTGATTTAACTAATGCGCTTAAAAAAACTTATACTAATCATAAACATCGTTTTTGCTGCTTCATCTCTTATTGCTCAAAATGACCCTCAACCTGTCGCAAATTTTCAAGTGGATAATTTATGTTTCGGTAGCATTAGTAATTTTACAAATACTTCTTCTTCATTATTGAATCCTGTTTACAAATGGATCATCTACCAACAAGGAAACTCAGTTCCTATTTATACTGCCTCCACTACAAATATTAGTTTTCAATTTCCTGTTAAAACAACCTATACTATTACTCTTAGAGTAACTAATTACAAAACAGTTTTCGACTTTCATACAGATACTGTTACACGTAAATTAATTATTGAAAATTTTCCTGTTGCTAATTTCGACTTTGAAAACTGTCAGGCTAAATTTGCTAATTTAAGTTGTTGCACTAATTCGTATTTGTGGGATTTTGGAGATGGAACACCAACTTCCACCTTAACTTCGCCGGTGCATACTTATACCACATTTACTACTTATACTGTTACTCTTATTGCAAATAATGGTACGCAAAGCGATACAATGGCAAAAGAAGTTTATCCGTATGCAAATGTGTTAACCGGCAATTTCAATATTGTTTATGTTGGAGATTCTGTAAAGTTTAAAGTTGTTCTTCCAAATCTCGATGATAGTTTAAGAGCTGCTTTTTGGGATTGGGAATGGAATTTAGGTGATGGTACTGCACTTGATTTGTTAGGACAATCGGGTTGGAACGTCAGCCATTACTATCAGAGACATGAACGTGACAGTATTTACAATGTGACACTTTCAGTAAAAGATCTTTGTTTTACTGCTGAGAATACAAGAAGAGTGCTAATAAAAGGCATCGGAAAAAATGTAACAAGTACTTATGTGTATCCCTCTCCAGTTGTTTATGGCTATCTTAATATTGAAAGCAACGAAAAAGATAAATTACAGGAAATTAAAATTATAGATTGTTTAGGGAAACGCCTTGATAATTTAACGGTTTGGGATAAACCCTATGGATATTATTTATGGATTGGAAATATTGCCAACGGTGTTTACACTGTTCAACTTATTTTTAGCGATAGAATCGAAAATCATAAAATAATTAAGGAATAAGAGATAAAGATTAAAAGGAATTTAAGTTTAGTAACAGTCATTTGTTCTGCTAATGGCAGTAGTAAGAAGGCAGTAGAAAGAAAGCTGATATCACACAAGATGTGTAAGGAAAAAATAGTAAGAAAAAATTTTTAAATTTAATTGGAATTTTGAATGGCTTTTGGTGTGAATTTTTCAGGAGATGCCATCATACTTCCAAGCATTTTACCTATTTGTAAATATTCTTCAACAAGTTCTTTATGCTTTATCTCATTCAAATATCCACAGTCTTTTGCGAAATCTAGATGAATCATTGTTTCTGCGCATTCACCGTCTGAATCACTTAATTTCGATACGAAATGTTTTGGGTAAATTCTTTTTCTATAAGCCTCTCCTATATTAGTACAAACTGAACGCGAAGAACGCCTGATTTGATCTGTAAGTGAATAAATTTCTTCCCTTGGAAATTTTTTACTCTCATTAAAAATTTCCATTGCAGCTTTATAAGATTTTTGATAAACCTTTAAGTCTTTGTGACCTTGTAAACTCATAAAATAAATTGTAATTATTACCAATCGGTTACCGCATCTGCCTTCTGCCACTATTTACTACCTACCGAACTCTGCTTACTGAGCACTGCCTTCTGAACACTGCCTACTAATTACTGCTTACTGAAAACTGCCTACTAAATACCTGCCTACTTATATAGTAATAATCTCTTTTTCTTTTTGCTCGAAATGCTTATCAACTTTCACAGCATACTGATCGGTTAATTGCTGAATTTTTGTTTCGGCATCTTTTGCTTCATCCTCAGGTAAACCTTTTTTTAGTAAAAGCTTTACGTTTTCCATCGCTTCTTTACGCGAATTACGGATACCAACTTTCGCTTCTTCTGCTTCAGCCTTTGCGGTTTTAACTAAGTCTTTACGACGTTCTTCTGTTAAAGCAGGAATGGTAATACGAATGATAATACCATCGTTTTGCGGATTCAATCCCATGTTAGCCGACTGAATAGCTTTTTCGATAGGAGTTAATAGAGCCTTTTCCCAAGGTTGTATAA
>JAYTSW010000284.1:0-5817 GCA_043745425.1 Sphingobacteriaceae bacterium
ATTGAAGTTGCAAAACGTTCTTGTGCGGGCATGGCTTCATCTAAAGACCACATTAAACCGGTTTTATTTAAGAATGGATAAAACACTTTAAGCATTGCCTGATACATGCCAAAACGAACTACTGCAGATGAAAAGGCTCTTTCAAAACCAACTTCATCAAAAACCAGCATTGAACCAATTAAGTCGTTAACATAACTTCCAGAGGTAACATCCCCCGTACCTTTCAGCTGTATTTCTTTTATCTTGAGATTAATTTCTTTCTCAGATAGCTCCGATATTTTTGATATTTTCAAGCCATGCTCAAGAAGTGTTGAAACCTTTAATAATTTTCTAGCTTGGTCATCATCATAATATCTTATGTTGGTTGATGTACGATGAGGTTCAATAAGGTTATATCGTTTTTCCCATATTCTTATGGTATGTGCCTTTACTCCTGTTAGTCGTTCTAGGTCAGCTATTTGATATGAAGTCAATTTAAATTTTTTTTAAATTAAAAATAATTCTAACGGCAATGATTCGTACTTAGTACATCCTAAACTCAGACATATTTATCAGATTTCAAATTTAAAGATAAACTTCATACGAATCACCAAACTAAAAATGGAACAAAAATCTATATGTCTCCAAGTTACAATTCACTTTTCTTTGAATTTTTAGCTGCGTCTTTAATTGCATAACCAAATCCAATACCAAACAATATGGTAACTATCCCTGCGAAATATGGTATAAAATCAATCATTTTTATTTTTATTTATTAAGCGTAAATAAATTCCGAAACCTAGTATTGATGGGACCCACAATCCTATAAATATTGCATGCGTTTGGTGTCCATTAAAAAACAAAACTTCTGAGTAGACTAAAGAAGCGATAGCAGATATGAATAGCAACTTATCTGTCAAATTAAATTTTTTAAACATTTTAATTAGTTATTTTATTCCTAATCATATGGCTTTTCGGAATACGCCCTGTTTTGTTGAGTGGTTTCTAGTCTCCACTTTTTTATTTTTTTTATTGTTTTTCTCTCTAAGAATTTTTTTTATTCAAATTAATTTAAATAATAAATACTACCATTAAGTACGCTTGCAAAACTCACCCATAAAAGGTAAGGAATTTGTAATAGGCCAGTTGTTCGGTTAAGACGATAGAACCAAATAATCATAATCAAGATGGATAACCACATCACAAGAATTTCAACAAAAGCCCAACCAAGTAGATGTGCTTTAAAGAAAATAAAACTCCAACATAAATTGAGTGTAAATTGGAAAAAGAAGATACCTATGGCTTTTGTTCGTTGAAAAGATGGCTTATCATTAATGATAATTGACAAAGAAATCCCCATTAGGATATATAGTAATGTCCAAACTGGCCCAAAGAGAAAATCTGGGGGATTAAAACTAGGTTTTATAATAGTAGTATACCAATTTTGGATTTCATTAATCGTAGAGAATCCCGATAAGAAGCCAAGTAATAGCACACAACTGCTATAAAAAATCCCTTTAACTATAGTTAGGCTAGTTCTATTTATTTTAGCAGATGTTACCATTAAATGGTCTAGGTTTTAACTTTAAATTAAATGTTTAACTATTTTTATGTAAAGTTAAACAAAATAATTCATACATTTGACAGAATTAAAAATTATTTATAAAAAAACTAGCTGTAAAGTAGTTAATAAGAGTTTTAATCGCTTTGTGATTGTAAAATGAGGATTAACAAAAAGTGTAAATTTTTTTAGGAAAAGGCAGAAAAGCACTTGAAACATTGTAACACTAGAGCTGTTTAATATAAATACATTAACCACAGCGAAACGAGAAACGACTATGGATATAAATTATTATCAAGAACAGCTCGAAGCAAAAGAAGATATGCTAGCACGCACAACTGAATTTTTAAGTCAAATTCAGAATTCTCTCACGGAAAAAAATCAGTATTTATCCAATATTCAACAAGATATTTTTGATAGTGTAAATTTTGCCAAACTTATTCAGGCATCTTTATTACCTGACGTAGATATTTTAAAAATATTTTTTAAGGATGCCGATTATAAGATATCACAACAAATTGGAATCGGCGGTGATACCATTTTTATAAAAAGTACAAATAGTGGGGTTGTTTTTTGTTTATTGGATGCAACCGGACATGGAATTCCAGCTACTATGTTGAGTATTTCAGGGTCATTAATCTTAAATGATATTACCTCATCGATAGAGATCGATAATCCTTCTGCGCTATTGAAATTATTAAATTACAGATTACATAAAGCATTTAACAATGATAGACACTCCATTGCGCATTTCGAAGGTGTTGCGTTCGTCTACTCAGCCAAACAAAACAAGTTAACATATAGCTCAGCAAAAGGCAAAGCATTTCTGCTAAACTCAAAAGGCGACATTATTTCTCTGGCCAGCTCAAAACACTCGGTTGGAGAAAACCCTAACTCTGAATTTGAGAGCTTTGAGCTTCCTTTTCAAAAAGGAGAAAAATTATTACTCTTCTCTGACGGTTTAACAGATCAATTTGGAGGAGATCGTGACAAAAAATTTTCAGTAGCAAGGCTTAAGGAAATATTATCAAATCATCACAACAAAAACGTAAGCGAATTAAAAGAAATTATTTATCAAGAACATCTTTCCTGGAAAGGCAAAAATAAACAAACAGACGACCTATCATATAAACTAATAGAATTTTAAATGACAAACACACTTCAAAACCAATACGAATTTAAAGTTATATATAACGATAAATACGCAACCCTGAGTTATAATGAAGAACTGGCAATTGCAATTTGTAGGGCAGATTCTGAATATATCCCAATTAATGAATTCAAGAAAATATTATTATTTGCTTCTGAGTTCATTGAAACATCAAAAATTCATTATTTTGTTTTTGATAAAAGCAATTTAAGAACCTTTCACCAACCCAGCATGGAGTGGTATTTTGCAATATGGAAGCCCAGTTTAAAAGTGAAAGGCCTTGTAAACCATTATAAAATTTTACCAAAGTTGGAATGGTTTGCTAAAGCTGTAGAAGCGGGCAAACACGAAATATTTCAGAAATATGGAAAACATATTTTAAACGGAATTAATATATCCTATATAAACTCAATAGAAGAAGTGATTGAACAAATAAAAATGGAGAAAGATTAAAAAAAGTCTTTCGTTGAAGCTCTAATTGACCCCAGTCTTGTTGCAACTGAATTTCAAAATGATTAACCATTACTTTTGCGAATATTTTTAAAATTGGGATTATTTAGAAATGAACCTGAAGATGTAGGTAAGTTATACGCTTGGTTAGCACTGAGCTCATCAATAAGAGAAGAGCAAAAAAGAAATGGTCGTTACACGAAATTTTATACCACAAAAGTCGAGCGTTACTTTAAAAACGAATTGAACAATTTGAAATTTGGTAAAGAAATATTAGGATTAGACTATCAAGCTAAATTGTGGGAAGCCAGCGAAAAATGTGTAGGTCTTTAAAATATTAATATCTAATAAATGAAAATAATCGGAATTGTTTTAATAGTTGGCTTGGTATTGTTTGGGTTAAAAAAACAATTAAATTTTGGTTATTACTATTTATTTATAAAAGAAAAAAACATGCTACAACCTTCAGAATATATCGTTCAATACGTTGGTTTTAAAGCTTCTTTTACGGAAGAAGATTTTTTATCAAGATGGGCTCCTTTTGCTAGTAAATTTAAGTCATTAGGAATTATTTCGATTGATTTATATAAAAACAAAGAGAGCAATGAAGTGACTTTTATTTCAAGAAATGTGTGGGATTCCAAAACATATTTTGAAAATTTCCCTACCGGAGCTGCTTATTCAGGTGGAGGTGGTGGAATTGAAGTAATACAATTTGGAGGCTACTGGTTGGATAAAAATAAGTTAGCAAATAAGGAAGAAATGAAACTAATTTTTTTAAAAAATGAACTAAAAATAGTTGCTGAGAATATTACTTCACAATATTGTTCAACCGATAAAGTGCCATATAAGCAAGTCTTAGATGTGCCTATTTCATTTGAATTTCCTGCTTCCACTCCATCAATAAAGCTAATCTGTAAACATATAAAAACGATGTAAATATGAAAGAGAATATTAATTTGTTTCGGAACTATAAAGATGTTGGTTATTAGTGGTTTTCATTAATATACATGGACATAAAATAAACATCCTCAACTTTTACTTGTGCTTCCGTTTTTTTAATTTGTCCTTCTGCAAGTTTCTTTACCCATTGCTCTGCCTCAAATTTATTTCCTCTTATAGCTTCCTGAACAGATTCGCCTCGCTCAATAAGAAAATCAAATTCTTCTAAAGGAACACTAAAGGTTGGTTTAATACGGATTACTTTTTCATCTTTTGAAAGTCCTTCAATTGGAGAGTTATCCCAATCATAAATAAAAACTGCATCGTTACCGCTAATTCTTTTAAGTTCTGCTTTACAACCTTTAAGACTAACATCAAAATAAGCAACGCCATGACTTAGTTTTGGCGAATCCATCTGATTGAACTTAATTTTTGTAACAGCAATACTTAATTTTTCATGCGACATAAAATCGGCAATTATCTTTCTTACTGCCACCTCGGCTTTTTCAGAATGATGATCCAATAAATCCACAATTCCTTCCTGTGGTTTTTTAGCAGGAATTAATTCCATCGCTAATTCTTCTAACGGAATACTAAACTCCGTTTCAATTTCTATAATTGGATCGCGTGTGGACTTTTTTTTTACTTTTTCGATTCCCGATAAATCATCTTCTCCTGAAATACCATCATCGAAAATTCGCATTTCGCCACCCTGATTAAAACGACCATTCTGAATAGCAATTCCTTTTTCCGGCACTTCAATAACTACATCCACATCATGCTGAAATTCATTTGTGCCTCTGAATTTTCCTTCCTTGGTGGTTTGGAAAACGTATATAAAACTTACCCCCGGATTATCTGTTTTTAGCTTGGTAAGTTCTTGAGGAGACAAACCAAGTTTATTTACACTATCCAAAAACACAAATTGATATTCGGATAGGTTTTTAGGTAGGTTATCGGCAACAAATAAGTTTTCATTGGCAACGTCCTTATCCTTCAGTTTTTTCTGTAAAGTGGCGTCCAGTTTCTCTTCCTTGGCCACATAGAGGACTTTACCGTGATTCCTTGCCAAATACCCCGCAAAATCTACGCACAGGTAGCTTTTTCCCATCTTTGGGCGTCCATATACCATAGCAGTGAATCCTGGCGCAGGATCGCCCATAAAATCGAGCCATTTATCTTTGAGGCCGATGGTGCTAAATTGGAGATTAGCGAAATCCAAGCTATTCATAATTTTGCCTTCATTTTGAATGCCATTTAAACCAACCGATTTTTTCTTCTTTTTGACGTAGGCTTTATCAATATCATCGTAAGCGTTCTCGTATTTCTCAACGATACTTTTTAAATGTTTAATGGTTGTCGGTTTCAAAACAAAATGTTTTGCATTCTTCATTGTATTGAAAGCAGCAAGTGCTGCATTCTGAATTGCAACAATATCTTTTGCGACAGGAGATTTTTTTGTAATCTTCTTTTCCTGAATCGCTTCTTGCAATTCATCAATAAAAATTTCAAATGTATTCTTGTAAAGTATTTTATCATGAAACTCTAAAAATCGCTGAATGAATTTTACCTCTGTTGAAATTTTAGAATAGGGGTTTTTCTTTTTCTCAGGCTTTGGTTCATCATCTTTTGAAACACCATTCACAACCTCAGTATCTTCCATTCCTGACAAATCAATATTTTCTGAAGCCATAAACTCTTCCAGTTTTTTAAATACCAAATCAATCATGCGTTT
>JAYTSW010000285.1:0-5806 GCA_043745425.1 Sphingobacteriaceae bacterium
ATCCAGCCATGGATTAGTTGTATATCCCGGTGCGCCGATAATACCTGAAGGTCCTTCGGTTCCCATTGTGTCGACAAGATGACAATACCAATTACCTAAAGTGTTTGTGTAAACATCATAAATTGCCGGATATTCAAACCCACCTCCATATGAATAGCTATATTTTTGGGCTCCAAAAGAATGAACATAATCCAACGAGTCGTTATGAAAGCTATAAGCACCAACAACAGTGCTTACTAAATGTAAATTACCATTTATATCAACAGTCGCATCTAATCCCTCATCACTTGAAAAATATGGAATAGCTGCAAAACTACTTGTGTTTATTGGGTATATTCTATCCGATACACATTTAAAGCTCGCGAAATCAAATCCTGGTAATAAACTCCAAGAAGCTCCACCATTTGTTGTTTTATAGACAATAGGCTGATAGCTTTTTTGGCAGGGAGGAGCTCCACATCTTACTCCTAACATTACAACATATCCTTTCACTCCTACCTCATCCCAAGCCTGAATCATTGTTTTGTTTAAATATTTACTTCCGTCCGCACGACTCATTACACACGGCGCGAATGAATCAACACTCCAAGTAAAAGCTCCAGCACTAAACATCCCTTTTACCATCGCAGCTCCTCGCAAACCATAACTCACATTGGTAATTCCGTTCGGGTCGTTTACCAAATTTGCAATCGAACGAACATTACCTCCATCAATAGCGGTAAAAGAATATTCAGAAAAAGAATGTTTTTTAATAATTGGAGTCGCATCTAAATGAGCTTGTTGGTCAATACCAGCAGTAGTTGTTCCTGGACTGGTTAGTTGTTTACTAGCGTACCAATTCCCAATCCATCCCGAACCATTACTTAGTGGTCCGCAACCTACCATAAAGGCATTATTAATATTTGTATTACCTAAAGGATTGTAAATTCCACCTTGAGGATTGTTTGCAAATTCAGTGGCATTCGCCCAAATACAAGTAGAGTCCCAACTAGTCCCTTTATTGGTTGAATACATGCCTACAATTGAACCAGAGTTCCCATTTGAGTTTGGAATATAGAAAGGACTTTTGCGATGTATAAAAGTTATAGCATTAACGGCAGTATTATATTGCAAAGGTTTTGATTCGGAAACTAACACGCCAAACGCATTCATAGAACCTGTAAAAGGCGACGCGCTTACCGCAGCAATTTTCGAATTATTATTTACTGTAAATTTTCTTTTTATTGGATATTGAGAAGCGTTTTGTTGTTGTGGAGCTTCTGAATAATTTCGGATGGGTTTCTGACCATTCTTAAATCCGTGAACAGTTATTTTTGAATTTGGTATTTGCGAATAACAATTAAAAATAAATGAAAGTGAAATGATAAAGAGTAAAAGTTTTTTCATGCAAATAATTTTTTAATAAATAAATAGTTATTCGCGGGTAAATAAATGTACAAAAACTATTTAATATCCGCAAAACTACTCACCGCAATAATCTGAATTTTTCGTTCGCGAGCAGCGTACGGACTGTAAACCGAGTTTTTTACATCCTTAACATCATCACTTACACTACTTTTAGGCAACTCACCAATCTGCACATCAGTTAACAGTAAATAATTTTTTGTTGAATCTTCTTCATTAATATACTTTTTAAACATACCCTCTTTGTACTCGTAAAAATAATTACGCAAACTGCTTATTCTTCGTTTAGCTAAATTTACATTGTAATCTGTACTAGCTAGCGGACTGCAATAACCCTTCATTGTAATTTTTACTTTTTCGCCTCGAGCCAAAACATCTTCCATTAAACGTGCAAATTTATCTAAGTCGTGCATGCCTGCATCAACACTGTCTTCAAAAAAATTAGTTAATCGGTCTTCAGCTTGTGTTTTTTCTACTTCATCTAAATCGGAAGGATATTCCTGATAATATTTTGGTTTTAATGCAATGTAATCTTCATACGTTTTTTTATAATTTTTTGTGGTTGTGATGGCCAATGTTTTTTTATCCGGCTCATCATTATGAAAATATAATGTAAGCGGACATAAAATTTTTAATTGATCCATAATTACTTTTACGGTATCAACAGGTTTTGGCGGCTCGTCAACTTTTAAAGGCTCAATAGCGAAACAATAAATATCGTTACAACAACTTTGTTTTTCTTCAAAGTAAGAACCAATTCGGTTTGAAGAAATATAGGCTTTATTTTTTTTCGCATTTACACTATAATAAATATCGTTGTAGCTGCTGTTAACAGGGTAACCTTCGTTTTCGGGTTCTGTAAATTCACCATCTTTAAATTCGCTTTTAAAAATATCAAAACCACCCATACCTTTGTGCCAGGTGCTGCTAAAATGTAATGTATTATTTTCTTTTACAAACCAAGGCGTGATTTCATCTTCAGTAGAATTAATTTTTTTCCCCGCATTAACAGGAGTACTAAAATTTAAATTCTCATCAAATGTGCTGTACCAAATATCAAAACCACCTTGTCCGCCTTTACGCGTGCTACTAAAAAATAAAACATCTTTACCGTTTAGCTTGCTCACGTTTGGTTGTGTGTTGTTAGATTGATAAATATTTATTGGCGGAGGTAAAGGTTTTAAAACAGTCCATTTGCCATCACTATATTGCGAAAAATAAATCTGACAATTATAATCAACCGTAGTTAAAGCATTACAACGTGATACAAATATTTTTGTGAAATCATCATTAAAACTGGTGTTGGCGTTATGAATATTACTGGCGTTAAATAAACTATCGAGTGCTCTGGCTTTTTGCCAGACTTCATTTGTTTTTTTGGAGGTGTATAATTTATTGAAGGCAATGTTGTTCACATCGCGTTTACCTTTACCGGTATAGCGAAGTGATGAGAAAAATAAAACCGTATCCAATTCAAAAGGCGCATACTCGCTTACACGACTGTTTACATTACTATCTAAATGTTCGATATTTACTTTTAATGGATTTGCTAATAATAATAATGATAAATCGCAGGCCTCGGCTTCACGTGTTGCTTTTGTAACTAATTGTTGTTTGTATTTATCTTTATTGCTTTTGTTTTTCTTTGCGTATTTTTCAAAATATTTTTTCGAGTCTTTGTATTTACCTTGGCTTTTTAAAATGGCAGCCATCCACAATGGCGTTTCAGGATACATTTTGGCATTATCTTCTTTCATTACTTTATCGTACCAATGATAAGCAATTTCAAAATCGTAATTTAAACGCGAGGCTTCAGCGTATTTGTACTGATAAATAAGTTGAGAAGAATCCAATAAAATTAATTGATTAAAATATTGTGCTGCCGAAAAATAATCTTTCTCGCCAAAACTGGAAACACCCTTAGCGTAAAGATCTTTTTTGAGATTTTTGCTTTGTGCCGAAACAGAAGCTGAAAAAGCGACCATCAAAATAAAAACGAGATATGTAAGATTTTTTTTCTTCACAAATTACATGAACACCGGACAAACACGTTTTTTAGCAATAAACGGACGGTAACGTTTAATAATGTGCGTAATAAAAATTTCAAAGGCGCCACGGCGGTTGGTTGCTGCGATAAATTTACTGGTATTCATGTCGTAACTCATACCCGCGGTAGTTGTTTTAAATGTATAACCCAAGCGTGCAACAATGGCATCGCGTGTTCTTAAATATAAACCTAATGAAACACCATTATTAGTTTCAGTGTTAAGCATGTATTTTATATTGGTGCCTGGGATAAACTCATTATATTTTCCCTGATGCGAATATAAAAGTTCACTCATCCATATAAATTTATTGTTATCGGTAACCGGCATTTCAAATGCAACGTAATTTCCGAATTTTGAATCTAATTTACTTAAAGTATTTCCTTGATAAGTTACAGATGGATTAGTTAAGTGATAAAGTGAAAACGCATAAGTTAAACGCGTTAATTGCGAGAACGAATATTGGAATCCCACACCAATATTAAAATCAGTAAACCGACTTTTGTAGCTTGTAAAACGTTCACCGGTTGGTGAACCAGCATTATAATCATAGCCGTCAAACTGATTGTCAAATGTCATTTTACTATAATTAAAATTAGAACTGCTGAAACCAGTATTAAAACCAATACTGATTAATAAAGCAGAATCTCTTTTTACTTTGTGAATGTAGGAACCGCTGAGGTAAATTTGATTGGTAGTATAATTGGCATCACCTGCTTGGTCGTTGTTAAATTGTAAACCAAATCCAATAACATCTGATTTTAATTTTTGTGGTCGGTAACGCATATCAGCACCAAAACCAAATGTTTTGTAAGGAACGGGAACGCTTAACCACTGACTGCGATAAATGCCGTTAAAACGATAATCGCCATCGAACATCCCAGTAAAGGCAGGGTTTAAATTTAAGAGGGACCCGTTATACTGAGAAAAATGGATATCCTGACCTTTTAAAACAGGAAAGAAACAAAGTAAAAAAAGTATTATAAAATAATGGAACTTCATCTAAAACAAATATAGTTAATTGAACTTGTAAATAAAAATTATGCTTGGCTATTTGTTAAGAGGTAAATCGATTTTTATAAAGGTAAATTAGTACATTTGCTAAAATTTTAAATAATGGCAACAGATAATTTTCAGGCACACGATTATTACTTAATGGATGAGTTATTATCCGATGAGCATAAATTAATTCGTGAAACCGCACGCGCATGGGTTAAAAAAGAAGTTACTCCTATAGTTGAAGAAGCGTGTCAAACTACAAAATTCCCGAAGCAATGGATTAAAGGCTTAGCAGAAATTGGTGCTTTTGGTCCTTATATTCCGGTTGAATATGGTGGCGCAGGTTTAGACCACATATCATATGGATTAATTATGCAGGAGTTAGAGCGTGGTGATAGCGGATTACGATCAACTGCATCTGTACAAAGTTCTTTGGTTATGTATCCTATATATTCTTACGGAAGTGAAGAACAAAAGAAAAAATATTTGCCAAAATTAGCAACGGGCGAATTAATGGGATGCTTCGGTTTAACGGAACCAGATCATGGTAGTAATCCAAACGGAATGCTAACTAATTTTAAAGATAAAGGAGATCATTATTTATTGAATGGCGCAAAAATGTGGATTAGTAATTCGCCTTTTGCAGATATAGCAGTTGTTTGGGCTAAAGATGAAGCAGGAGAAATTCGTGGTTTAATTGTTGAACGCGGTATGTCAGGATTTACAACTCCTGAAACACATGGTAAATGGAGTTTACGTGCAAGTGCAACAGGAGAATTAGTTTTTGATAATGTAAAAGTGCCAAAGGAAAATTTATTTCCAAATATAAAAGGATTAAAAGGTCCTTTAGGTTGTTTAAATAGTGCACGCTATGGTATTGCATGGGGTGTAATTGGCGCTGCGATGGATTGTTATGATAGCGCATTACGTTATAGTAAAGAACGTGTTCAGTTTGGAAAACCAATTGGAGGATTTCAGTTAACACAAAAAAAATTAGCTGAGATGATAACTGAAATTACAAAAGCACAATTATTAACGTGGCGTTTGGGTGTTTTGAAAAACGAAAATCGTGCAAGTCCGGCGCAAATTAGTATGGCGAAACGGAATAATGTAAATATGGCTTTAGTAATTGCACGAGAGGCGAGGCAAATACATGGTGGTATGGGTATAACAGGCGAGTATCCGATTATGCGCCACATGATGAATTTAGAGAGTGTAATCACTTACGAAGGCACGCATGATATCCATTTATTAATTACAGGAATGGATGTTACAGGATTTAATGCTTTTAGTTAATGTTTCCTTGACAGTAAATATTATGTGTTATATGTTAATCATTTTTTAAATTTCACTAAACA
>JAYTSW010000286.1:0-1588 GCA_043745425.1 Sphingobacteriaceae bacterium
TTGTTTTATAAGTGCCGACTGGATCAACCTCATCAATTTGTTTTGGATAGCCATTTTGATTGTATTGATATTTACCGGTCAAATCGTTGTTATAACCCAAACCATTACCAATTTCTACCGCTCGAAGTCTATTATTTTTAGCTTGCATTTCATCTATAAAAGTTTCGCCGGAAGGAAAAACAGTTATGGTTTTATAATTGCTCAATCTGGCAAAAGGATTCAGTTTATTGTCGTAAGTAAAATTTGATGTTAAAAATAGAATATTAGCATCATCATATTTTTTATTTAAAACTATATTTCCTGAAATGTCTACTACAGCTGTGTCGTAAACATTTGAAATTCCAACATTTGGGTTGATGTTGCTATAAATTGTTGTACCAATTGAATTGCCATAAATTTTATTTATTGCATATTGATAGATTATTATCTCCTTATTATAATTTATATAATCGTTTCCTGAACCATTAACATTTATGTGGTGATAAAAGCTCAAGATGGAGTCTCTAATTTTAATACCTAATGTTGAATATTGATAAAAAGAAATGCTGGTATCTCTGTTATTTATAGTAGGTGAAGTTGATAAGGAAAAACTTATTTCTATCTTTTTAAATGGCAAAGTGTCACTGCCATTATAAAAATATTTAGTAGTTCTATTTTCAAAGGTTGAACTTGTTGATTTTATAGAGTCAATTAATGAAACAACTCTTTTGGAAGCATCATATGTGTAGATTTGAATAAACGGGGTGTCGGTAATGTTTCCTGCTGTATTTGTATATATTATTCTATCCAAATAATTACTATCCATCACCAAATTACTAACCACGGGCACAAACACTCCCCTTTCTATAGATGATTCTTTTTGGCAGGATGAAAGATAGAAACTACCACATAAAATTGCTACAATAAGTAAATTTTTCTTTTTCATACTTTCAGTTTAAAATACTTCAATCACGCAATTAGACGCTATGCAAGTCAATAACGTTGCGTAACTAAAACAATTTCAGTTAATTTTGACTATGAAGCAAAAATATATTGATGATTGTAAATGAACTGATACAATTTTTAGAAAACATTGCCCCACCATTTTTACAGGAAGATTATGATAATGCAGGTTTAATTACAGGTAACAATAGTATGATTTGCACAAGCGCACTCATTAGCTTGGACTGTACCGAGGCAATAGTGCAGGAAGCTATTGATAAAAACTGCAACTTAATTATTGCTCACCACCCTATTATTTTTAAAGGATTAAAGAAAATAAACGGTAATAATTATGTGGAAAGAACAGTGATTAAAGCTATTCAAAATAATATTGCTATTTATGCTTGCCATACTAATTTAGATAATGTAAAATTAGGTGTGAATAAAAAAATAGCAGATAAGTTAGGCTTAATTAACCAGCAAATTTTATCACCAAAAAAATCCTTATTAAAAAAACTGGTAACCTTTGTACCTGCAACACATTTAGAAGTTGTTCGTGATAATTTATTTAGCGCTGGCGCTGGTAATATTGGTAATTATGATAGATGTAGTTTTGTTTTAGATGGCATTGGAAGCTTTAGAGGAAATGAAAACTCTAATCCGTTTA
>JAYTSW010000287.1:0-5767 GCA_043745425.1 Sphingobacteriaceae bacterium
ATTAGGCAAAGCGATTGCTAATTGCAAACAATCACCTTCTGTTTGGATCAATGCGGCGTCTGCTCTATTTATCGTTATAGCGAAGATAAAGTAATGACAGAAGCAGATAGTGAAGTAGGCGAGGGATTTTCGGTTGAAGTATGTAAAGCCTGGGAAAAAGTATTTAACGAGTCAGAAACTTCTAATACCAGAAAAGTAAATTTACGAATCTCAATGGTGATGGGAAAAAAGGCGGGCGTATTTCCTGTCCTAAAAAAATTAACCAAATGCTTTCTGGGAGGAAAAATGGGTACAGGTATGCAATACGTTAGCTGGATTCACGAAACAGATTTTTGCAGATTAGTAGAGTGGTTGATTCAAAATAAAAATGCTGCCGGACCCTATAACGTTGCTGCGCCAAATCCCATTCGAAATAAAGACATGATGCAATTGTATCGTAAAGGATTAGGCGTTCCTTTTGGTTTGCCTGCTGCAGCATGGATGTTGGAGATTGGGGCATTCTTTATAAAAACCGAAACAGAATTAATTTTAAAGAGCCGAAATGTGATTTCTGACAGAGCAATGAAAGAAGGTTTTGAATTTAAATTTAAGACAATGGAAGAATGCGTAAAAGATTTGGCAAAATAAAATGACAAAGCTTATTGTACATACTAAAATAAATGCTCCTGTTGAAAGATGTTTCCTATTATCACTTTCGGTTGATCTGCATAAAAAAAGTACTTCTAAAACCAATGAGAAAGTTATTGCAGGGGTGTCATCCGGCTTAGTGAAACTAAATGATACCATTACATGGGAAGCGAAACATTTGGGCGTAGTGCAGAATTTCACTTCAAAAATTACGGCGCTCGAGAAACCAAATTATTTTTCTGACGAAATGCAAAAAGGTGCTTTCAAAAAATTCTATCATCAGCACCATTTCAAAAAAGATGGTGAAGATTGTATAATGACGGATGAATTGGAACTAGAAGCACCTCTGGGCATTTTAGGAAAAATAGCAATGGCTCTTGTTGTAAAAACTCACATCCGAAAATTTCTTGTTCAACGAAATGAAATTATAAAGCTAGTTGCAGAAAGTGATGAATGGAAATTGTATTTGCATGAAAACTTATAGTATATTTAGAATAGAAAATCTTAATCTATGAATTCACGCCGAAATTTTGTTAAGAACGCCGCTTTACTTTCATCACTGGCTTTAATTAATCAATCGTTTACGCCTTTAAAAGAATTGGTAAATCCAACTACTAAGATTAAAGCGAACCGATTAAAAGTTGGGGATATTATTGCAATTACCTCTCCGGCAGGAGCAGTGTGGGACGATGCGCAGGTGGAAAAATTCTCCGGTATCTTAAAAGGGTTTGGTTTTAATGTTGTTTTAGGAAATACCTTGAAACTAAAAACAGGATATTTTGCAGGAACAGATGAGGAGCGTGCTAAAGAATTAAATGATTTTTTCGCTGATAAAAACATAAAAGGAATTTTTTGCATGAAAGGCGGCTGGGGCTGTGCGCGTATTTTAGAAAAACTCGATTACAAATCTATTTCTCAAAACCCAAAAGTGTTAATTGGTTTTAGCGATATCACTACTTTATTAAATGCTATTTATTTAAAAACAGGATTAATTACATTTCATGGTCCGGTTGGAAATTCGGGTTGGAATGAGTTTACTTCCGAAGTTTTTAAAGCTGTTGTTATGAATAGGGAAGTAGTGAGATTCGCTTCAGGCCCCAAGCCAGAAGACGTTATTACAACAATCAACAAAGGAAAAGCAACCGGTATTTTAATTGGTGGAAATTTAACGGTAATAAGTAGTTTAGTCGGCTCAGGTTATTTACCTGATTTTAAAAATAAAATTCTTTTTCTCGAAGAAACAAAAGAAGAACCCTATCGTATTGATCGTATGTTAACCCAAATAAAATTGGCCGGACTTCTAAACGAATTGAAAGGAATTGTAATTGGTAAATTTGTAAAATGTGAAGCTGAAGAACCTGATAAAGCATTTACATTTATGCAAGTATTAGAACAACACATTAAACCTCTTGGAATTCCCGCTTATTATGGTGCAATGATAGGACATATTGAAAATAAACTCACTTTACCCGTTGGAGCTGAAGTAATAATGGATGCAAATAAGGGAGAACTTGTTATGAATGAAAGTGCAGTGTTATAAATTGTAATCTGTCAAATTGTAAATTTCAATTTCAGGATAGTATTCTTTTATAATTTCAATTGCTTTTTTGGAGCGAACACCGCTTTTGCAATGTACAACTGTAATCATATCTGGATTTAATTCTGCAATGCGGTTTTCTAATTCTGACATTGGAATGTTTATCCCGTTTAAGTTTTTTATCTCGTATTCATTTTTTTCGCGAACATCAATTAATTGAACATCTTCATCTTTTTCTAATTGGTTTAAGCCTTCTAACGTTAGAAAATCAGTTTCGCAACCAAAATAATAATCGCCTAACTCTTTAATATTTTTATTTTTTTCGTCCGATTCGAATTCAAAAGTGATGACTGAATTTTTCAATACATCAAAAGTCAATAATTTTCCTCTTAACGGTTCACCAATACCTGTAATAATTTTTATAGCTTCAGTAGCTTGCCATGTTCCGATTATTCCCGGTAAAACACCAAGTACACCAACTTCTCCGCAAGCAGGCGCTTCGCCTGCCTCAGGTTGTTCAGGAAATAAACATCGGTAAGTTGGTCCGACTTTATAATTAAAAACAGAAATTTGTCCTTCAAATTTATGAATGGCGCCATACACAAATGGTTTATTTAAAATAACACAGGCATCATTTACTAAATAACGTGTTGCAAAATTATCGGAAGCATCAATCACTAAATCATAACTTTCAATTATGTTTAATGCGCCGTCCTTTGTTAATCTACCATAATAAGCACCAATATCAATCAAAGGATTAATTGCTTTTAATTTTTGTTCTGCAACGAGGGCTTTTGATTCGCCAATATCTTCTGTGCTGTATAAAATTTGTCGCTGTAAATTCGATTCACTTACTAAATCATCATCAATAAGACCAATACTTCCAACGCCTGCTGCTGTTAAATACAGAAGAGCAGGGCAGCCCAATCCCCCTGCACCAACAACCAATACTTTTGCTGCTTTTAATTTTAATTGTGCCTCTTCACCAAAGCCTTCTAAAATTAAATGACGACTATATCGTTCTTTTTCCTCTTTGCTTAACATTTTTCTTATCTGTATAAGCAAATATAAATAAATTGATTGTTAATGTGTGAATTTAAACTCTACAATTGCTAAAATTTCAAGCCAATGCCTGCTAAAAAGTGAGTAGGAGCAGCTGGCGCTAAGTAATTAAATGTACTTAAAGTTGTATCGGTGTAGTAACTAAAAGTATAGCCATTGGTTTCATACTTTTTATTCATCACATTATAAATTGTAAGCATTACGTTTATTTCACTTATGAATTTAGTTTTGATAGTATAATTAAATCTTAAATCAGCAACGTAATATGGATTTATAGATCGTTTTGCGTTTGACGTGTTATCTAAATACTGCCGACCAACATATTTATTTACAAAAGAAATTTCTAAACCTTTAATCGGTTTTATTCCTAAAATTCCTGAGCCTACAACGTTTGGCGAAAATGCGATATCAGTTTCACTGTATTTTACTTTGTATTGAGTATATACGCTGTAACTTGCATCACTGCTATCAATATAATCGACATAATTTTTAATTTTATTTTTGCTGAGAGTTAAATTACCAGTCAACGAAAAATAGTTTGTGATATTAACACCGGCCTGTAATTCAATCCCTCTTCTGTAACTTTGTTTTACATTTACACGGTTGTAAGCACCCACATCATTAACAGCACCATTTAAAACTAATTGATTGGTGTATTCCATATCGTAAACTGTTACTTCGGCAAAAATATTTTTCGACGCATAACTACTTCCGATTTCCAAATCATTTAATTTTTCAGCTTTAGGTCGGCTAGTTGGACTGCTTTGCACAAAATCGTCTCTGTTTGGTTCTTTATTAGCGATAGAATACGAAGCATACATTCTAACTTTATCATTAATGTTATAATTAAAACCCAATTTTGGATTGAAGAAATTATAATTAACACTTTGTTGGCTTTCTGTGAGTGTTGAATTAAAACCTTTAAACGAATAAAACACATTACGGTATTGTAAATCAATAAACGCAGAAAAGCCTTTAAAAATATTGATGTTAGTTTTTAAATACACATTATTGTCATTTTTGAAAGCGATATCACTGTAATAACGATGCTCAATTTCACTATTGGAAGCAAATCGTGCCCAAACTACATCACCATTGTGTCGGCCATAATAACCATTATTTCCACCACCTAAAGTGAATTTTAATTTATTTATGGGCTGATAATTTAAACTGTAAACTACGCCCGAAAAATCATTATCTAACCATAATCTTCTAATCAAATCGCTTGATGTTATTGTATCTACGCCCACAACCTGATTAGCAATTCCGTATTTTGATAAAGTCTGACTTGTTTTATATTGCTCGTAATATCCTTTTCCTGCAGTATAATGTCCTGCAATGTTCAAGCTTAATTTATCATTAATGGTTTGAATAAAGTGTAATTGATAATTATCTTGTTTGTAATTATCGGTTTCGTTTTTGTAATACTGTACGTTTCCGTTAGCATCATAATGTTCGCCTGCCGGATTATACGTGCGATTTCCTTTTTTAATAGAATCTTCAGGTACATAATACCAAGCCTGATATGTTTTTTCATTACCGGAAAACATAATAGCTTTAATGACTGTCTTTTTAAAATAGTATCCCGCCGATAAATAGTATGAATTTAATTTTGTAGAAGCTCTGTCAATATAACCATTACTATTAATACGACTCATTCGAGCATCCAAAGTAAAACGATTATTAATTAAACCTGAACCAACCGCTAAAGTATTACGCAAACTATTATATGAGCCACCTGAATTAATGACTTCAGCGTATGGTTTTTCATTGAGTGTATTAGTCTGCATATTTATACTTGCGCCAAATGCACCTGCACCATTGCTGGAAGCACCAACACCGCGTTGAATTTGTATACTGTTTACTGATGATAATAAATCGGGCATATCAACAAAATATGTTCCTTGACTTTCCGCATCATTAATAGGGATTCCATTGATTGTAACATTAATTCTTGTACCATCGGTTCCGCGAATTCTTAATCCTGTATAACCAATTCCATTTCCTGCATCTGAATTTGTAACTACGGAAGGGGCGGTATTCATTATCATTGGTACATCTTGCCCTAAGTTTTGTTTACTAATATCATCTTTATTAATTACAGTATATGCCATTCCGTTTTGTTTGGAGGCACGTGTTGAGCTTACCATAATTTCATCAAAATTAACGTCCTTATTAGTTAAAATAATCTCAATACTTAAATCAGACGAAACCAATAAAGAATCGAAACGCATTTTATAGCCAATGCAATTGGTTGCTAAAACATATTTCCCTTGTTTAATATTGGTAATTGTAAACACACCTTCATCATTCGACATAGCTGAAATAAATGTGTTTTTAATTGCAACAGAACAATAGGGAATAGGTTTGCTGTTTGGACCTAATACTGTTCCTGTAATTTTAAATTGTGCCTGCAAAGTTGTTGCACAAAGCAAAGCCATAGCAGAGCACGCTTTGATAATCTTTTTTTTGAAATTCATTTTTTTAAATTTATTAATGTTAAACATACAAACGCAAAGGGGATTGCATTTGCTTTTTAAC
>JAYTSW010000288.1:0-1585 GCA_043745425.1 Sphingobacteriaceae bacterium
TTTATTTAAAAGGGCTAAAGCAACTCAATCTAAATATAAAATAAATTCATCATGAATTAGAAATATTCGTTTTATTCCTAATTTAACAAAGTCAAGCTACTATTACTTGAATTTGTAAAGTTTATTATTGCATTTTTAATACGAACCTTTTTCTCTTCTAATGCCGGCAAAATAATATATTCTCTTTCAAGCAAGCCAAAATTCGCTAATTGTGGTTCGCAATTAGCATTTAATAAATAGCTCCGAGTGGGCTTCATAAGTTCAGTGTTCATAAATAATTGTTGATCTGCCGAAAAATGATTTTTACATGGATAATAGGACATAATATTAGTATAATCAGGAATTAGTTGGTCTTGGTTATCATCAAAGACATTGCACGTCCCTGATGTACAATCATTCAAGTATTGCCCACAATCTACAGTAATACCAGAAAAGATTGAGGGTATTGGATCAGCTGGAGTTCCTTTTAATCTATCTCCTCCAGATAAAAAATTTGGGGGATTTTTATCTGCAACGAATACTCTTGTAACCCTCTCTAATTCTGAATTCCATTCATTGAATGTATGGGCTAAACCAAAGAAATGTCCCATTTCATGCGATATAATTTCGGGGTCAATTGTTGGAGCTACAATTATTCGTAGCGGATTGGCAGGAGGGAATGTAAAAGCCCCTGGACTAGCCAAATCGACAATATATATATTTATAGCATTATCTTTACGGTAAGTGTCATACATCAACTGCTGCTTAGCGAAATCATATACACTGACGGTGAAAAATCGACTATCCGAAATGTACGATGACCCACATAAAGTAAAACGAGTGTTGTTTGGGAAATTAAAATATTGATTGATTGACTCGACGCAAGAGTTTAACTCTGAATAAGTTGGTGAATAATCAATAACACTTTTATTTAGCCAAAAATAAATTGGAATAGAGGAGTTTTGAGCAATATTTTGAGCAATATTCGTGTAGTTATAATTTCCTAACTCTTGAACATTCAGGATGTATGTATTTTGTTCTGATTGAGATGGTTGGGTTCCACACTGAAATACAGTGTTCTGTGCGTTACAATCTAAAGTAAATAAAAAGCAAAATGATAATTGGATGAAAAAGATTAATTGCTTTGAGTCCATAATAGTAATTTTTAGTTGTTTTAAAAATAGATTTTTAAATTTTGAATTTGCTTATACTCAAACAGTATGAAATCTCTTTCGAAAGAGTTAATACTACAAAAGTATCAAGGCTGTTAAGTTCTATTTTTGAATTTTTAAAATCAAATTAACTAAACATGATTTTTGTCATTATTGACTCTTTCTAAATTTAAAACCATGTTTAGTTACAATGAAAATGCACACAAAAGAAATCATTAAATTGAGAAGTTAACAGCCCTGCCACAAAAGTATAAGTCGTCTTCCTATCGTCCAAGACAATTCTTGACCCATTTCAACCCATAATAAGACAAAAACAAATATCAATATTTCTCATATCATTCCTTTTTTACATTTTTAGGATAATAGAGCGTTTCATAAACGAGCTTTTGGTATTTGGCACACAGCAAAACGCGTTGAGGCAGTACAACATGGTT
>JAYTSW010000289.1:0-1581 GCA_043745425.1 Sphingobacteriaceae bacterium
ATAAGTTGTACGAGGATTTGCTCGAAACGAAGACCACGATCAATAGTGTGAATATTTGTAAAAAAAGTAGTGATAACCCAAAACAAATTGATGTAAAGAAACTGCACCAAAAAAAATGAATCAGCTTGTAAGTTAGGCCATTTGAAATAAAAGCTAACTATGCAAAATGATGCATTGAGGAGGAAGAAATCTCCGATAATGTAAATAATCTTTAAATACCTTGAATAACCTACACCCATAATTTTAAGTAACTGGCCAAAGTTAAAGAAGCAGGTGCAAAATCATCTAGATTTATGTCTAAATAGTCAGATTTACAGGTGAAGGGGCAATAATGAACTGTGAACGCAACAGCTAAAGTATACAAGTCTAGTTTCCTATTTACTTTAAAATGATTTTAAAAACCCTTTACTTTCGATTTTAAATAGCCTAATTTGGTAAAGTGGGAAATAGCCCTTTCATTGCTCTTAAAAGGTAAATATTACATTCCTCTTTAATAGATTTGAAACACTTAACAAAACAAAAATTACGTTTCTATAACGAATAAAACTTTCTTAAAATATACATGTCAAAGCAAGCATCCGACGTACTCCTTCGATTAATTCGCTCGTTAACACCTGCTGAAAAGCGCTATTTCAAATTAGATGCTTCTCGTCATACAATTGGTGAGAAAAATGAATATTTACGCTTATTTGAAGCAATTGATGGCATGAGCATTTACGATGAGCCTGTATTGAAGAAAATTTTCAAGCAGCAGAAGGCACGCAATTCATTTGCAATTGCAAAAAACAGATTGTATGATACCATCTTAAAAAGTTTAGATTCTTTTCACGCGGAAAACTCGGTAGATGTGCAGTTAAAAAACTTACTTCATTACGCTGAAATTTTATTTAAGAAATCATTGTATGATGAATGTTATAAAATGTTGCAACGATCAAAAAAACTTGCACAAAAACACGAACGATATACAACGCTTTTAGATGTTAGCAAATGGGAAAAGAGATTAATTGAAAAAGATGGATATACAACAACCGACGAAGAAGGATTAACGGATTTATTGAAGGAAGATGTTTTACATTTACAAAAACTTAGCAATTACAGTGAATTTTGGAATCTGAAAAGTAAATTGTTTTTTTTACTTAATCGTCATGGAAAAGTTCGTGACATTGATGAAGTGAAACAATTTAAAACCCTTATTGATAACACACTTTTAAAGAGTGAAGATCATGCATTATCTTATGAGACTCACTATTTGTATTTGCATATTTATTCAGCTTACTATTTTAGCATTGGTGATTATCATGAAAGTCATATTTGGTTAAGTAAACAATTAAAACTTATTGAATCCAATCGCGACTTTATTCAACAAGAGCCCAATAAATATTTTGCCGTTATTAGCAATCTCATTTATTTGTGCACACAATTGAATAAACAAAATGAAATTAAATTATTGTTGGATAAATTGTATAATATTCCAGAGATGCTTGGGAAAAAATTGAGTGAAGATCTTGCTATAAAATTATTTTCAACTTCCATAAGTACGAAGCTTAGTTTACATTTACAGAATGGTGATTTTGATAGCGC
>JAYTSW010000290.1:0-5740 GCA_043745425.1 Sphingobacteriaceae bacterium
TTTTGCTATTTTATATAAAATAGCAAAAATAGCATGGTCTGTCGGTGCTTCGGCATTTGCAACTGATGCTTTTAAAAAGGATAATTGTAAATCTTTAAATTCTTCCCAATTGATTACGTGCGTATAAAGGTCAATATCTAATATTTTACAAATATTCTCAATGTTTTTAACTGCTAATTCATCGTCCCAACCATTATCTAAATGCACTGCTAATGGACGCAAACCATGATCTTTTACCAACAATGCTACATAACTACTATCCACACCACCACTAACACCAATAATACAATCGTATTCCTTTCCTTCACCTTCTTTTTTAATTTTTTCTATAAATTCATGAAGCTGAATTAGCTTAACTTCTTCAGTTTTTTCTTCTACTGCTATGTAGTCATCAAAATCTTTACAGAAATGGCAAACACCTTGTTCATCAAATGTAATAGTAGATTCAGTGGTATCTAATACACAGCGATTACATATTTGGTAATTTTCATTCATATATTTTGTATTGAAATAATTTCTTCTTTATTTGGATAGTTAATTAAAACTGCTTTGTGTTTTCCGTGGAAGACGAACATACTGCCTGCAGCTACTGCATCAACTTTTGCTTTTTGAAGAACATCCCTTAAATCCGAAAATTTGCCAGCTCCACCGCAAGCTACTACTGGGATACTTACACTCTTACAAATTGCTTCTAATAAAGTTATATCATAACCCGTCATCATACCATCTAAATCTACTGAGTTGATAAATAGTTCTCCTGCTCCTAGTTGTTCTGCTTTTTTAGCTAATTCTAAAGGTGTATTATTTAGTAATTTATTACTCGTATGGGAAAATCCACGAGATTTTCCCCAAAGATTTTTCTTAACATCAATTGACACAACAGTACTTGAACTTCCTATGTACTTTGATACTTCCGTAACAAAGTTTGGCTCTTGCAAAAAAATAGAATTAAGAATAACCTTTTCAGCACCAGCATACATGATTTTTTTCACATGACTTATTTTGGATATACCTCCGCCATATCCAAAGGGTACGAATGCTTCAGAGCCAATTCCTGCAATTAAATCAAAATTCGGTTCTCGTTTTTCTTTTGAAGCGTTAATGTCTAACAAAATTATTTCATCCACCTCTTTTTCATTAAAAATTCTAACTGCGTTAATAGGATCGCCTACGTAAGTAAAATCTTTAAATTTAACTGACTTTACTAACCCTTTATTTTGAAGCAATAATACAGGAATGATTCGAGTTTGTAACATTAACTTAATATAAGTTTATATAGAATTCCTTGATATTTTGAGCGATATATTTTATTTGTTCTTCTCCTAATTCTGGATACACAGGAAGTGATAGAATTTTTTGTTGATTGTCAGCTACTATTTTAAAGTCATTTCTGTCTAATTTTAAATACGCATAAGCGGGCATAAAAGGCAAAGGGACAGGATAGTGTATCTCACAGGCAATTCCTTTACTTTGAAGAAACTTTCTTAATTCATCTCGTTTTTCTGCTTTAATTACATAAAGGTGATAACTGTGCTTTGTATTCGGGCGAACTTTAGGTAATTCTATATTCTCAATGTCTGCCAAATATTGATTGTAAAAATCTGCTTTTTCACTTCTTTCAGAAGTCCATTTAAGTATGTGAGGTAATTTTGCTGAAAGGATTCCAGCCTGCAATCCGTCTAATCTACTATTTATCCCTTCCATTAAATGTGTATGTTTTATTAATGCTCCATGGGTAGAGTACATCCTACATTTTTCTGCCAATTGATCATCATTTGTAATTATGCATCCTGCATCGCCATAAGCCCCTAAATTCTTGCCGGGGAAAAAACTAAAAGTTGATGCAACACCAAATAGACCAGCTCTTTTACCTTCATATTCTGAAAAATGCGATTGAGCACAATCTTCTATTAAATGGAGTTTATACTTATCACAAATCTGCTCAATAGATTTCATATCAGCCATTTGTCCATATAAATGAACTGGGATGATTGCTTTAGTACGATTAGTTATTTTACTTTCAATTTTTGAGGTATCAATGGTAAAATACTCATCTATATCGATAAATACTGGCCTTGCTCCAGTTTGAGAAATAGTTTCTGAGGTTGAAATCCAACTGTTTGCTACTGTAATAACCTCATCACCTTCCTTAATACCTAGCATCTTCATAATGATATAAATTGCATCTGTCCCGTTGGCAACTCCAATGCAATGTTTAACACCATACAATTCTGCAAATTCTTTCTCAAATTGTTGCACGTATTTGCCTTTAATAAAGGCTGTATCTTCGATAACTGAAGCAATGGCTTTGTCTATATCTTTTTTTATGGACTGATACTGAGCTTTTAAATCAACAAAGGGAATATTCATCAAAGTGTTAGTTTTTAAGTTCGGCAAAGTTTTTTAATACTACCATACCGTGTTTGTGGCTTTTTTCTGGGTGAAATTGAACACCAAAAATATTATTTTTTTCAATTGCCGATGTAAAGTTGCCATAATAATCAGTTTCAGCCGATTTTATGGATTGGTCGTTGCATCTGACATAGTAGGAGTGTACAAAATAAAAACGGTGACCATCCACTATTCCTTTAAAAAGCGTTGACTTTTCAGTATTCTTCAAAGAATTCCATCCCATATGAGGTATTCTAACAGAGTTATTATTAAACTTAAATTTAATAGTATGTGCATCTATCCATCCTAACCCAGCTTCAATACCCCCTTCTTCACTTCCCATTGACAGTAATTGGTACCCAAGACATATTCCTAAAATAGGAGTACCAGTTCTAACTTTTTTATCCAATGTAGGGATAAGCCCTAAGTCTCTTAAATTTTGCATACCTTTATCAAAAGCTCCCACCCCTGGAAGAATAAGTTTATCAGCTTTTTCAATATCTTCTACATTCTTAGAAATTAAAGAGTCGTATCCTAATTTATGGAGCATATTTTTAATAGAACCTACATTACATGTGTTATAATCTATAATTGTTATCATAATATTATCCCTTTTGTAGCCATTTTATGAGCATTAATTAAAAAAAATATAAATTTGATAAGGGAAGTTATAGCTAATACTGTTGCAGCACCGATTATGCCAATTTTCTGAATTAGTATCCAGTTAAAAAGTACAATTATGATACTTATAAAGAAATTAATAAGAGTTGATAGAAATGTTTTCTCCGAAAGAATGAAAAAATTATTATAAAATTGGGTTAGTATATCCAAGGATCTTGAAAGATATAAAATTATAAATATCCATACAATCGAACTAAATTTAATAGGATTGTATGTAAACCTTAAATAGAGAAAAATGAAAAGTAAGAAAATAGGAAGTATCAATACTAAAAAAATACCTAAAAATTTAATGATATTATTTGTTTCTTTAATATCAACCTGTATTCTATTTTCACTGAAAAATTTTGGAACCCAATATGAATCAAAAAATGAAGTAAATAATAATCCTATGGGCATTATTAAAAACAAAGTTAAATTATATATAGCTAATGCATCATAGTCAATAAATTTCTTGATAAAATATTTATCTGATATATTATATGCAATAGCAATAATTCCACCTATCATCATTGGTACTCCCAGTTCGAATACCCTTCGCATTATTACATAGTCAAATTTGTATACAAAGTGATTCTGATAGAAATAAATGTAAAAAGGGATAGTTATAACTACACTAAGAATCACTTCATAAGTAATTCTTAGTGTAGCGTTAATAGTTGAGTCAAGTATAAAATAAGCCACTATAATTACAAGAGAATTAACTAATAAAATTTTAATTGAATTCCATATTTGATATGTTAGAATCTTATTGGTCAATGTCAAATGGCGCATTAATAAAGTTGCCAAGGCATTGATTAAAATTAAACTTAAAATCGAAAACTCTAAATTAAAGCTTGTATTAATAGTAATGTTTAATAAATAAGTTGTAATAAATTTTAATTTAAAATCAATTAGTACAATAACTAAAAATAAAACAAATAAAAATGCATTCATTCCAAAAAGCATCATTCCTCTCTCTTCATTATTGTAAACAAAATAGAGCTTAGACTTTGCTGTTTCAAAGCCAAATTGAAAAATATACGCTCCGGTCATTATGATGTAATATGTGTATGTATATAAACCATATTCCGAAAGGGACATTAATTTAAGAAAAAGCGGAAGAAACAAATAAGGAAGCCCTTTCGATAAAGCATCTAACAATATTGTCCGTCCTAATCTTTTTTCAAAAAAAAGATTTTTAAATGAATAAAAATTGTCAACCGAAAAGATATGTTTTATACGCAATTTTTTAATATTTTAGCAGGATTACCCACATACACTCCAGGTAATACAATATCTTTTGTTACTACAGCACCAGCTCCAATGACTACGTTATCACAAATACTGATAGGCAAAATTGTTGCATTACTTCCAATTGATACATTATTACCAATCTTTGTAGATTTCCATTTGGTTTTGTCACCCCTGGCAGGTCCGCCCTCTGAAAATAAATCATTGATAAACATAACACCGTGACCAATAAAACAATCGTTTCCAATTTCTACTAATTCACAGACAAAAGAATGGGATTGAATTTTGGTTCTTGCACCAATCGAAACTTGTTTTTGGATTTCTACGAAAGGTCCTATGAATGAATTTTCACCTACCTGACAGCCATATAGATTAACAGGTTGGATAATAATGACATTGTCTCCAAAAATTACGTCCTTTATTCCACTTTCAATGATTTTTGGCTGCATTATATATCTTTTCTATAATTTCTACTGTCTTTAATCCTTCAAAGGCATTAGCTGAAATGGTTGCATTATTTTGTAATACATCCACGATATTTTCATAAACTTTATCGTGATTTGACATCGAACCTTGGTAAGTACCATAATTGTTGGCAGTATTACCTTCTGGTAAATTCTCAATTGTATAACCTTCTATATTTTGATATTCCAATTCATTAAGATATTGTCCTCCTATTTTAACCGTTCCCTTTTCAGCAAATATGGTGATGGAACCTTCCATATTTTTATTGTAACTATTCACAGTATAGTTTATAGTACCAATAGCTCCATTCTTAAACTTGAGGATAGAAACGCCAGTATCTTCAAACTCTATGATTCCTCGGTGAGCATAGTTGTTTTCAAATGCAAATACTTCTTGCACATCGCCAATCATCCAATACAGTAGGTCAATAAAATGGCTGAACTGAGTAAATAGAGTTCCCCCATCCATATCTTTAGTTCCTTTCCAAGAATTTTTGTAATAGTCTTCGTTTCTGTTCCAAAAACAGTTTAATTGTACTGAGTAGATTTTTCCTAAGTGTCCATCATCAATGGTTTGCTTTATAACTTGTATTGGAGGGTTAAACCTATTTTGTTTAATTACAAATAATCGTCTATTTGCTCTTTCAGCCGCCTTTATCATTTCACCACAATCTTGACTACTAATAGCCATTGGTTTTTCACACAACACATTAAAACCTGCACTCAAGGCTTTAATGGTGTGTTCGCTATGAAGACCATTTGGGCTACAGATTGAGATTACATCAACATCTTTTTGATTCAATAATAATTCTTCAATTGACGTATAAGATTTGCAATTATATTCGCTGGCAAGACTATCTGCTTTACTGAGAATGGTATCACAAACGGCAACCAAATTGCCATTATTTTTTATATGTTCGGCGTGTCTATTACCTATTCTTCCACAACCAATAATGGCAAATTTTAACATTTTA
>JAYTSW010000291.1:0-1578 GCA_043745425.1 Sphingobacteriaceae bacterium
AGAAATAAATGCTGTACCAAAATACAGAATTTAGCTTTTCAATGGCAATCAATGTCAGAGGTCATCACAAGTGTGGATATTTGAAAGGGGGAGAGGCAAACTTAATACAAATATTTATAAGATGCAATAAATACCAAGATAAATTTCTAGGGTTTGACTATCAAATTATATATCTGTAGACTATAACTTGCTATTATACCAACTTGACCAAAATAAAAAAACAAGTTTGCGGGGGGCTAATATATTATTACCAGGTACGAAATTCTACCTGCCAAAAACAAGTGGTATGAGACAATTAACAACAAATTATTTGAGATAAGTCTTCCAAAATCAGGTTTTAACTAGCGGTAATCAGCCCGGCAAAAAAGTCTTTCAAAAATGAAAGATTTTTTTTATTGGAGATTTTTCGGGGGGTAACCTAAGAATTAGCAAATTACAAGCCCGGAAGCAGGATCATTTTTTCATTTTATACCCATTATATTCACAAATCACATACATACGGTGGCAGCCTGTAATTTTTTAAAAAATAACTATCTCATTTATACTAATAATTCCGGATTTATATTTTACTTTTATTGAATCAATTGATTTGGATATACTGACTTGTTATTGTGTCTTATTAAGATCAATAATTCAGTTGGAGAATATTTTTCACAGCTATCAAGGCTTAAGTCGCATATAAAAATATTTATTATAACTATAATTAAGCTTTTAAATTAATAAATGAAGAGTCTTTTTGCTAATAACTTATAACTTTATGCTTCAAATTTTTACTACTTTACCAAAACGTCTTGCAGATAGTTATTTCGCCCCTGTTTATTGCCTTAATTTACAAATAACCTATAATTATTATTACCAACGCTAAATGCTAACAGAATGAGGAAACAATTTTTACTAAAAGGACTTTTGCTCCTATCAATTTTTCTAAGCGGGATATTTACTGCAAATGCACAAACAGTAACAATTAATCCCACACAGAATGTATTACAATCTACCAATCAGGTTGTAAGTAAAAATACAGTTGCACCATCCGTTAAGAATACTGCAAACATTAGCAGCAAACCCATAGAGCTTAACTTACCTAACCATATCAATCCCGGCTGTCTCGCCAGTAGTGGTAAACCTGCTGATCCTTCAGTAGCTGTAATGAACCCCTTGCGTGAGATAATTGCACAACGGTTAATGACAGGTCAGAAAATTCAACTGGATCTATATGTAATGAGCCAGTGTCCTTTTGGCGTAATGGCTGAACAAACCGTTACAAAATTGGCACAGGAGTTTGGCAATAGAATTGACTTTCACCTCAACTTCATTGCCGGCGAAGAAATTGTTAACGGGCGCTCAGTCTTTAACAGTATGCACGGCCAGTCAGAGGTTGATGAAGATATCCGGCAGCTCATTATAGCACGCGATTATCCGGAAAAACAATTTGCTTACCTCATAGCGCGTGCAGAAAATTACAATGATAATGATTGGCAGACAGCAGCAACAAAGGCCGGTATAGATCCACAGGCACTTAAACTTGCTGCCATGAGTACTGAAAGTCAGGAACTATTCCGCACAAATATTAAACAGGCG
>JAYTSW010000292.1:0-5734 GCA_043745425.1 Sphingobacteriaceae bacterium
CAGAGGCTAATGTTAGTTCAAAGTCAGTAAAAGAAGTAAATGCTCCTTTATCCTTTTTATATTTAAAGTACTGCTTATTGGGTTTATTAAATACTGGACTTGAAAATTTAATGGTTAAATCATTTTGAGAGGCTTTTAATTTTAAAAGCCCCGGAACGTAAGGAATATCGTGTCCATCAATCACGTAATAAGTAATTCTTATTCCTTCGGGTTTAAACCTGTTTTCTATTAACTCTTTTGTATTTGCAATAGAAATCCCTCTGTCGGTTGCTATACAAGCTGTAGCGCCATTAAACACAACATCATTAATAGTATTCGATAATAAGCCATTTGATTTATTATATCTAGTAATCGGATTTAAATCCATATCACACATAAACAAACCATTTAAAGTAGCGAGCCAAATATGATTATCATATGCTTTTATTTTTTTAACCGCACTTAATTTAATTTTTCCCAATTCAGTAATTAATTTTTTGTCCTCATAAATACTGAACCCGCCTTCGTGAGCAATATAAATTTTGTTATAAATTAAGCTTATGTGATTAACCGGAAAATTGAATACAGTATCGTTAATATTTTCATGCTTTTTAGTAGATAAATCAGAAATTGTTAAGCCGTTTGATGTGCCAATAAATAATTTATTATCCTTTAGTAACATCGCATTAATTTTGATACGGTAATCGGGATAGGATACAATAGTGTCTAAAATCTTCTCTGTTGCAATATTCATTTTATAAATAGTTCCTGCTTCAGCAGTAAGGACTTCTTTGTTATTTAATAAGTAAATGTATTTTGAACTTATTGGACTGAATTTTAAAGCCTCTTTTCCATTATTTAAACTATTTGTATTGGTCATACCAACAGTTTTGGAATAGTAATAATTATTTTTTCCTGAAACGATATTGTAAATGGCTTCTCCAAAAACTTCATCCGGATTCGATAGTGTTTTATAGGAATAAGTTTTGTAGTTGAATCCATATAAGCCATTACTTGTAGCTGTTAAAGCATAGTCGCCACTTAGAACTACTTCATTAATGGTCAGATTTTTGTCACTTAGTTGAAAAGAAAAATTATTTAAGAATGTGTTCTGAATAAAGTAAACCCCATCATTAAATGTGCTTACCCAAATATTTTCGTCTTTATCTTTAGAAATGCCATTAATTAAAGTAGTGGAAATATGTAAAATCTCGAATACATCATATAAAACATTGTTTTCGTACAGGAATAAATTATTATCGGGACTGGTGGTAAACCAATAGCGGTTGTATTTATCAATGTTTAGTTTACTTATAGTTTTTTCGCCAAAAATCAGAAAAGTTTTGGCTGCTTTAAATTTCGGAAAGTGCTCTTTTATAACATCGTAATTCTTATTCAATACAATAATTTTATTATCAGAACCCACCACAATATTTCCCTTCGGATCTTCTGTAACCGAATAAACCACACTGTTTTTTAATTGTTTTATTTTTGTTTGTATAGGGCCTTCAAAAACATAGAGGCCGTCTTGTCGACCAGCGTAAACTTTGCCAGATTTGCTTTTATATATACAATAAGCACGGTTTAATAAATCTTTTTTACGGAGTTCGTCCTGATAAAATGTTTTTGTTTTTAAGTCAATGCAGCATAATGATATTTGATTCGAGAGATTGTAAACGAAATTACCATTTACAATAATTTCATCGGCAGGTTTTTGTTTATCAAATTTTAAATCGTGGAATTGTTTTACCGAATTAGTTTTTTTATCAAATTGTAAAACGCCTTCTTCGTTCGAAATCAATAAATTCCCTTCATTAAAATTGATGTTCCGAATGAAATTTGATTTTAAATTGTGTACACTTAGTTTTATGAAATTATAACCGTCGTAAGTATACACGCCGTTTTGAGTAGCGAAATACATTAAACCATCACCGCCTTGTTTAATGGCCCAAACGTTGGTGTTGTTTAATCCTTCTTCAGGTCCGTAATGCTGGTATGTAAACGATTTATCCTGTGCTTTAAAAAGCAAGGAGAATAAAATAAATAAACAGGGCAAATATGACTTTAATTTTGCCAATAAGGGCTATTCCTATAAGGAATAAAGATACTATTTATTTAGGAGAAACTGAGCGGTTTCTAATGAAATCGGCGAACTCCTGTACGCGTGCTTTTGAAATTTGTACATGAGTGCCATCACTTAAAATAACTTCTCCGCCTTCGTTATTCGAATATTCTTTAATATAACTCACGTTAATTAATGTAGAGCGGTGCGACCTAAAAAAATCGGTGGTAGGTAAAATCGCTTCAAATTCTTTTAATGTTTTTGAGGCTACAATTTTTTTGCCCGTATTTAAATATAACGTAGTATAATTATCGTTGGCTTCTAACCAAATGATGTCTTTAAAATCAACTAAATTAAAGCCTTTACTATGGTTAATCAACACCATATTTTTGTCGATTTCAGTTTTTGAAGTAATACCGCCTTTTGCTTCGTAATGTTGAATTACTTTGCGTATGGCCCCCTGAAGTTCACCTAAAATAAGTGGCTTCATTAAATAATCTGTAGCGCCTGCTTTTACGGCATTAATTCCGTGCTCGCTATACGCAGTTAAAAATACTACACAAAAATCACGGTTATAAATACCTTCCAGCATTTCAAAGCCATTCATGCCGGGCATATTAATATCTAAAAAAACAACATGAGGTTTTAGCTCTTGAATTTTTACTTTCCCTTCCATGCCACTGCCAGCTTCGCCAACAATTTCAATTTCGGGACAATAATTCTGTAGCATATTTCTGGTATTGCTACGGCTGTTCTCTTCGTCATCAACTATTAAAGCGCGATATTTTTGCATAATTAAGGGGTGTATATTATTAATGCTAATCTAAATAAATAATTTACACAGTTATTAAAAACTTATCGAAAAATGACAATAATTATTGAAATAGCATAACAATTGAGTAAAAGCCCAATTACCGCATTTTGGGGGAGCGAATAACCCTTGTAAATTAGTAATTTCACCCGATAAATATAACCTTATGAAAAAATTCATTTTATTATTTTCACTAACAATTGTTCTTGGAATCAATGCCCAAACCAAAATTACCCTTGAAGACATTTGGTTAAAATACACTTTTTCGCCTTCGTCGCCTGATGGCTATAATGCCATGAACAACGGTCTGCATTATACCGATTTGGAGCAAGCAGGAAACCTATATAATTTAGTGAAATACGAAATTAAGAGCGGAAATAAAGTAGAGGTATTAGTTAAAGGAGATGATATTAGATTTAATGGTAAAGCCATTTCGTTGCATGATTATAGATTTAGTTTTGATGAATCAAAAATTATTTTGTCAGCAGATTCTGAACAAATTTACCGCCATTCGGCAAAATCGAATAATTACATTTTTGATATCAAAACAAAAAAAATGACGGAGTTAAGTGCTAACGGAAAACAAATGTTTCCAACTTTTTCTAGCGATAGTAAAAAAGTAGCATTTGTGCGTGACAATAATTTATTTTATAAAAATTTAGAAACGAATGAAGAAATCCAAGTAACAACAGATGGTTCCAATAATAAAATTAAAAATGGCTGGGCTGATTGGGTGTATGAGGAGGAATTTTCGAAAGCGAATTATTTTGATTGGAGTGCTGATGGAAAGCATTTGGCTTTTATTCGTTGGGACGAAACGAATGTTAAAGAATACAGCATGGACACTTATAATGGAGCTTTGTATCCTGATCATGTAACATTTAAATATCCGAAAGCAGGCGGAGATAATTCGGTTGTGTCGGTTCATATTTATGATGTAACCACGAAAAAAATTGTAACTGCCGATATTGGTGCTGAAAAGGACATTTACATACCACGCATTACTTGGACGACTGACGCAAATACTTTGTGTATTCAGCGTATGAATCGCTTGCAAAATAAAGCAGAATTGTTATTAGCGAATGCTTCCAGCGGAAGTTCCAAGGTAATTTTAACTGAAGAAGCAAAAACCTATATAGATGTTAACGATAGTTTGATTTTTTTAGCAAATAATAAAGGGTTTATTTGGAGAAGTGAGCAGGATGAGTTTAACCATTTTTATTATTATGATATGAATGGAAAATTGGTAAATCAAATTACAAAAGGTAATTGGGACATTGTTGAGTTTAAAGGTTACGATGAAAAAACAAACACTTTATTTTATACATCAACCGAACGCGGTCCCATTAACCGCGATTTGTATTCTATAAAATTAAATGGCAACGGTAAAAAATTATTATCGGGAGCCGTAGGTTCAACAAATGGTGATTTTACCAATGGTTTAAAATATTATGTAAGCTCGTATAGTAACGCTAACACGCCTCCTGTTTACGAATTACATACCGCAGATGGTAAGTTGGTGAAAGTTTTAGAGGACAATACAAAACTAAAAGTGAAAATGAAAGCATATTCACTTTCTCAAAAAACATTTTTCACATTTAAAACTTCTGAAGGTGTAGAATTAAATGGTTGGATGATTAAACCACAAAATTTTGATGCGAATAAAAAATATCCTGTTTATATGTACGCTTATAATGGCCCAGGCTCTAACGAATGTAATAACTCATGGGGTGGCAGCTATTATTGGTGGCATCAATTATTAAATCAGGAAGGTTATATGATAGTTTGTGTTGATGGTCGCGGTACTTTTGGCAGAGGCCGTCAGTTTAAACATTGCACTTATTTACAATTAGGAAAATTAGAGACCGTCGATCAGATTGAAGCGGCAAAATATTTGGGTACTTTACCTTACGTTGATAAAACGCGCATTGGTTTTCAGGGCTGGAGTTATGGGGGTTATACCAATTATAAATATATTTTAGTCCAAAAGTTGTTGGTTTGATTTTTTTTATTACTTTTGGACTAAATTATAAATATAATATTATGGCTCATCCAAAACCTTTAACCATCAAAGAAAGTGTGAAGGAATTATCACACTTGAAAAAGAATTGCAGTGACACAGTTAAAAAACGGCTGCAAATGCTCATTACATTACAGCGTAATAAAAATGTTTCACTCGCTAAAAGAGTCTTAGGGCAGCTCATCGGTGTTGACCCTAATAGTATAACCGCATGGAAAAAACTATACAAAAACGAAGGGGTTTCCGGAATTCTAACTGACGGAAGAACTGGATTTAAACCCAGCGTTGTATCTGCTCAAGAGCATAAAATGATTGAAAAAAAATTGAAAGACCCTAAAAATGGAATTAGAGGGTATACAGAACTTTTGGAATGGGTCAAGAATGATTTATCAAAGGATATGAAGTACATCACTTTGCTTAAATATTCGCAGCGTCACTTTATGAGCAAAATAAAAGTAGCTAGAAAAAGCCATATTAAGAAAGACGAACAGGCAGTAGAATCTTTTAAAAAAACTTCGGTCAAAAATGCCAGGAGATAATTTTTAAAATAGACACAAAGTTCATAGATGTAAATTTATTTTTTCAGGATGAGAGTAGATTCGGATTGTTTACCAGAAACGGAAAAGCTCTAACTGCAAGAGGAATAAAACCAATTTGTCCCTTTCATCAGGTATTCAAATCACTCTATTTATTTGGCGCATTCTCTCCTATAAATGGAGATAAATTTTTGTTAGAAATGCCTCATTGCGATGCTGATAATTTTCAAATATTTCTCAATGAATTTTCAGACCAAAACCCAGATGAATTCAAAATTTTGGTCTTGGACAATGGAGCATTCCATAAAGCTAAATCGTTGGAAATA
>JAYTSW010000293.1:0-5721 GCA_043745425.1 Sphingobacteriaceae bacterium
GCCGAAAAAATCCAAAACAAACAAATTTTATATTTAGAGCACGATGGACATATGGGCTTTTTAGAATCTCCAAAGGAATCGAATAAAGCAATACGTAAATTCTTAAGGACTTGTTTTAAATAAGCTGTGTGGTGGTTTCGACAGGCTCAACCACCGCAAGGCTATGAATTAAATAAAGCGGTGCCTGAGCTTGTCGAAGGCACTTATGTAATAGAAAATTTTGTACTTTTAATCCATGGCAGAATTAGAAATTTTAAAGACCTATAAATTATATATTGGTGGGCAATTTCCGAGAACGGAGAGCGGTCGCTATTATGAATTGCGTGGCGCGAAAAAAGAATTGATCGCTAATATTTGTTTATCCTCTCGGAAAGATTTTCGCAATGCAGAAGTAGCGGCACGTGGTGCATTTTCAGGATGGAGTGGCAAAACACATTTTAATCGTGGACAAATTTTATACCGTATTGCCGAAATGATGGAAGGTCGCAAAGACCAATTCGTAAATGAATTAGTTCAACAAGGTCTGACAAAAAAACAAGCGGAGACAGAAGTAACCTTATCTATTGACCGCTGGGTGTATTATGCGGGCTGGTGCGATAAATATTCTGCATTGTTCTCGAGCGTAAATCCTGTTTCATCTTCTCACTTTAATTTTTCTGTTCCTGAACCAACAGGCGTTGTTGCCATAATTGCTCCTGAAAAATCATCTTTATTAGGATTGGTTTCAGTTATTGCTCCTGTAATTGCAGGCGGAAACACGTGTGTAGTTTTAGCATCAGAAAAATTACCATTGTGCGCAATAACATTAGGAGAAGTTTTAGCAACATCTGATTTATCGGGCGGCGTTGTAAATATTTTAACAGGCACGAGTGAAGAATTACATTCTCACTTTTCTTCTCACATGGATGTAAACGCATTAATTTATTGCAGAAACAATAAAGAAGAAATAAAGCTTATTGGAGAAAACGCATCTCTAAACGTAAAACGTGTTTTTTATTGGGATAAAGATTGGACCAAAGAAGATTCGCAAAATCCGTATTTAATTTTAGATGTACAGGAAATTAAAACTACCTGGCATCCGGTAGAAAATATAGGGGTGAGTGGGAGCAAATACTAGCAAGCTAGTATTTGAGATTCCGAAACAAGTTCGGAATGACGGTCATCCTGAACTTGTTTCAGGATCTTTTATTAAGATACTCCTTCACTATTAAATCGCTCTTCGCAATAGAAGCCTTGAGCCACTCTAAATAAATTTCTTGTTTTTCGTTTTCATTTAATTGATAGGTAATTTTTTGTTCACGGATATGAGTTGTTAATTCGTACATGCATAAAGCAGCGCTGACACTGATATTGAAACTTTCTGTAAAACCATGCATTGGTATTTTTACAAACTCATCTGCCATTTCAAAAACAGTTTCGCTTATTCCATCTATTTCTGTTCCAAAAACTAAAGCAAAAGGTTTTGTTACATCTAATTCAGATAACGTTTTATCATTTTTGTGTGGAGATGTAGCAATAATTCGATAGCCTTTATTTTTTAATTCTTGTAGGCAGGCAGCAGTATTATCCTCTTGACCGTTATATTTTTTAATATTCAGCCATTGCGTTGAGCCCATCGATACATCTTCACTAATCTTAATTGTATTTCTCTTTTCAATAAAATGTATATCCTGAACACCGAAACAATCGCAACTTCTTAAAACAGCACTGGCATTGTGGGCTTGGTAAACATCTTCCAAAACAACAGTCATGTGTCGAGTACGTTCGGCTAAAACTTCCTTTAAACGGTTTTTGCGTCGGTCGCTTACAAAACCCTCCAAATAATTTGTGAGTTCTTGTGTATTTTCTTGCATACAGCAAAGATACTTTTATTAAATTTACTGTATGCAAACTAAGAAAATAGATTTGGCTCTTCAGGGCGGTGGTTCACACGGAGCCTATTCGTGGGGGGTAATTGACCGCTTGTTAGATGATGAGCGCCTAGAAATTGAAGGCATTTGTGGCACGAGTGCCGGTGCTATGAATGGTGTCTGTACTATTTATGGATTAAACAAAGGCGGCAAAAATATGGCGAAGCATATGCTCGTTAAGTTTTGGCATAAAATATCGGAAGCAGGAAAATTATCAGGCTTACAACCAACATGGTTAGATAAAATGGTAAGTAAAGGGAACATGGATTTTTCGCCCACTTATAAAATGTTCAGTATGGCGAGTGAAAATTTATCGCCAACACAAATGAACCCATTAGGATTTAATCCACTTGAAAAAATATTGTTAGACTTAATTGATTTTGATGAACTTCAAAAAATGAGTCCGCCGAAATTATTTGTATGTGCTACCAATGTAAAAACATGTGAAGCGCGGGTTTTTGGTCCGAGAGAAATTACCGTGAAATCCATTTTAGCTTCAGCTTGTTTGCCATATATGTATAATGCTGTTGAAATTGATGGTGAATTTTATTGGGATGGAGGCTATATGGGAAACCCGTTATTAGAACCTTTAATTGAAAACACCGAAGACACGGATGATATTTTGTTGGTTCAGATTAATCCTATAAAAATTAATAAAGTACCATCAAACCTTGAAGAAATTAAAGACAGGGTTAATGAAATTAGTTTCAACTCATCATTAATGTTAGAATTAAAAATTCTAGAGTTAAAACAAAAATTAGCAGAGAACGGTATCGAATATAATGGTAAAGTAATAAAAACCTATTTACACAACATTAGTGCAGATACCGATTTAGGAGAATTAAATTTATCTAGTAAATTAAATACATCTTGGGATTTTTTAATGCACCTAAAAAATTTAGGTTATGCAGCTTGTGATGCCTGGTTAAAAACTAATTACGATAACATAGGAAAACAATCCACATTTAAAATATAACATTCCCTCTCCTTGAGGAGAAGACGTCTCGGTTTAACCGAGATGGGCGAGGTTAACTAAAACGAAAAGATATTTATGCAACGCAATTACATACCAAAAGAATTTACAATAACGGTTTGGGAAAAACTCCAACCGTTTTTTTCTGATTTAGAAAAACGAACTATTAACTCTGCAAACGATTTAGAAAAATGGCTGAAAGATTATAATGAACTCGGGGCTGTTGTTAGCGAGAATATGGCGTGGCGTTATATTAAAATGACATGCGATACCACCAATGAAGAAATTAGAAACAGCTTTAATGATTTTGTAACAAACATTGAGCCTAACATTTCTCCTATCTCAAATAATCTTAATAAAAAATTAGTTAAAAGTCCGGCGAGTAAAGATTTAAATAAGGAAAAATATTCTGTTTACCTCCGTGGTGTAAAAAAGAGTATTGAATTATTTCGTGAAGAGAATATTCCTTTGTTTACACAACTTCAACAAAAGGAGCAGCAATTCGGAGAAATTTCAGGGGCGCAAAGTATAGAGCACAATGGAGAGAAAATGACACTGCAAAAGGCGGCTGTGTTTTTAAAAGATTTGAATCGCAGTTTACGCGAGGAGGTATATCATAAAATAAATAATCGTCGTGCGCAGGATGAAGATGCTTTAAATAATTTGTATACTGAATTAATTCAATTGCGAACTAAAGTGGCGGTGAATACAGGTTTTAAAAATTATCGTGATTACAAACACCAAGCTTTAGGCCGTTTTGATTATAGTGTACAGGATTGTTTAAATTTTCATGATGCCGTACAAAAACACGTTGTGCCCTTAGTAACTGAACAAGAAAAGAAACGCAAAGAAAAATTGAAGCTGGACGATTATCGTCCCTGGGATAAAGAAGTGGATGCAGAAGGAAAAGCACCTTTAAAACCCTTCGAAGGCGCAAGAGATTTGATAAATAAAACAGAAAAATGTTTTGACAGCATAGATGCTTTTTTTGGAGATTGCATTCGTACCATGGATAAAATGGGACGCTTAGATTTAGATTCTCGCTTGGGAAAATCACCCGGCGGTTATCAATATCCATTATACGAAACCGAGATTCCATTTATTTTTATGAATGCAGTTGGTTTGCATCGTGATATGGTAACGATGGTTCACGAAGGCGGACATGCCATTCATTCTTTTTTAGATATTCCATTAGAGTTGGTGGATTTTAAATCACCACCAAGTGAGGTTGCTGAATTAGCCAGTATGAGTATGGAATTAATCAGTATGGAACATTGGGATGCGTTTTTTGATAATGCAGAAGATTTAAAACGAGCAAAGCGTCAGCAATTAGAAAGTGTATTAGATGCATTGCCTTGGATTGCAGCTGTAGATAAATTTCAGCATTGGGTATATGAAAACCCAAATCATAGTGTTGCTGACCGTTATACAACATGGATGCAATTAATGAAAGATTTTGGAACGGGCGTTGCAAATTACAAAGGACTGGAAGCCAATTTAAATAGACGCTGGCAAGTACAATTACATTTATTTGAAGTGCCATTTTATTATATTGAGTATGGCTTTGCGCAATTAGGTGCCATTGCTGTTTGGAGAAATTATAAGAAAGACCCAAAGAAAGCAATTGAACAATATAGAACCGCATTAGCTTTAGGTTACACAAAAACAATCCCCGAAATTTATAAAGCAGCTGGCATAGAATTTAATTTCTCTCCCGAATACGTAAAAGAGTTAGCAGATTTTGTGAAGGGAGAGTATGATACGCACACAGTTTAGTCTGCGTGTCCACTTGCCTTGGCATACATTTTTGCGCTTATTTTTTTATCACCTTTTGTATAATGGTCTGGAAGATTTTGCTCGAAAGAATAACCGCTTTTTATTAGAACATTTGCAGAAGCTATATTGAAGTCAAAGATTGGCGCTTCAAGTCTTTTATATTTTAATGTCGAAAAACAATAGTCCGAGAAACCTTGTAGCACCTTTGTCATTATACCTTTATTTCTGAACGGTTTGCCGAGCCAATAATAAACTTCGTTTTTGTCTGAGTTAAGCCCGTATGGATAATGAAGTCCAACGTGTCCCATTAATTTATTGTCGCTATTGCGTATTACCCAATTTCGTTGCTTATTATTTTTTGTTTCAAAATTTATGTTGTATTCAATTGTTGCTTCTGCGTCCGACTCGCTATACGGAAATGGAATTCGAAGTGTCTGGTCAAAGATTTCTTTGTCGTTGAGGAATTCAGTAAGCGCACGTTTGTCGTCCCGAGAACTTTTTGTCAGGTAAATGTCCTTGTCTATGATAATGTTTGAGTCCATTCAGATGTCCCGGTTGCTTGGTTATAACGTTTGGCGACTACAAGTAGTTGGCATTTGGAACACTCAACTGTCTATACCCACAAATGTTTATATGAAGATACAAATGTTTGTTAGCAAAGCCAAAGAAAATTAAAAGTCTGCGAAGCAGGCAATAAATGGCTTTGCGATGACCACGTCCGCCAAATTGCGCAATTGCCTGCTGTTATATTCTGGGCGCAACACACAGTATAGATGTCGCCTAAAATTGGTTGTCTTTTGTTGTCGGCCGGTGCGGTTTAAAAGATTATTTTTAAAAAAAGAACCGCCGGGGCAAAGGCCCGACGGTTTTTGATTGTCCTTTTATTTGATTTTTGAAATTACTTCATTGCTATTAGCTCTCTTTCATTTTGCAGAACGAACATTTGCACCTGTACAATTTCATTTAAAACTAATGAAACACGGGCTTTATAGTAATCCGTATCAAGGAAAGAAGCCTTTTCAGGAAAGCGTTTGTCTAGGTCCGATAGGCTCGCATTATATT
>JAYTSW010000294.1:0-5717 GCA_043745425.1 Sphingobacteriaceae bacterium
TTCACTATTAAAGTTGCAGTATAGGTTCCTGCTGTTGAATAAGAGTAGGCAGGGTTGATAGCTGTTGATGCTCCTCCATCTCCAAAAGACCAGTTCCAAGCCGCTAATGCACCAATGTTAGGATTAGACGCATCTGTAAATTGTGTGTTTTTATTTAAACAAACTTTTGTAGATTGAAAATTAGCAGTTGGTTTGTCTTTAAAGTCAATTCGTATTTGGTCAGTTACCGCGGTACAGTTTCCATTATTAGTTGAGGTTAAAGTAAGCACAACGAAGCCAACAGTAAATTCACCGGCCGCAGGAGTATAACTTGCAGTTAAAGCAGTAGTAGTAGGAGAAAAAACACCTGCTCCTCCACTCCATACACCTGTAGTGGAACCACCACTTACTAATCCATTTAAAGGCGTTACATAATTGTTTTTACAAGCCGTGATATCAACACCAGCATTAACATTTGGAGATGGCGTAAAATTAACCTGAATACTGTCTTTTACAGGAAAACAATTTCCATTGTTGGTTGAAAATAAATAAATTTTAATGCTGCCTGATGAGACATCAGGATTACTTGGTAAATAGTTTGTGTTTAATTGAACACTATTAGGATTAAATAAACCTGAACCCGTGGTTGTCCATTGCCCCGATAAACTTGCTCCGCTAACGGTTCCTGTTAACGCAATTGAGGAATTATTAATACATCGCGTAATTGTTGGAGGGCCTGCATTTACACTTGGAGGATCTGTAAACATAACCACCATAGTATCTCTTACAACATTACATAAACCATTATTAGTTGAACTTAAAATTAATTTGATAATTCCAGCAGCGGTATCGGCGCTTGTAGAAATATATTGTGGATTAAAAATTGTATTAGTTGGTGTAAATACGCCGGTTCCTGTTGCTGACCATGATCCTGTTCCTGAAGCGCTCACAATAGTTCCGTTTAAACTAACGGTAGCATTATTACCGCATAAAGTCTGATCGAAATTAGCATTGACAATTGGCGCAGGGTTTACATGTAAAGAAATTGTTCCAACGCTTGAAGGACATTGACCCGTTGAAGTTAAATTCAAAACTATATTGGTATCCAGATTACTTGGAACGTAAGTGTTTGTTAATGCTGTTGCACCTCCTGCAAAGGTTCCGAAACCGTTGGTTGACCATACACCTGTAATATTACCACCTCCTACTAAACCATTTAAAGTATAAATAGAATTGGCGCATGTTGTTGCTGTAAGCGGACCTGCAATTGAAAATGGATAAGACGCCCACTCTGAATGATAAGCATAAGTACTTCCATTAGCGCTAGAACCTTGATGAGTTCCAAAACCATAAATATCACCAGTATTTGATAATATATTATATGAGCCTAATGGGATTTGAGATAATGAATAATAAATTTTTGCACCAACAACTGTTCCACCTGTTCCGGGAACAACTGTGAAAGCAGAGGCAGGAACCGGCTGAGAAACTGAATTACTTAATAACGTAAAGTTACCTTGATAACCATTTCTTGTAAAAACATTTATTGATAAAGAATCGTTTGTTGTTCTGGTAAATGAAGTTGAATAGGTTCCCGCGCAATAAAAATGTGGCACTTGTGCACCACTTAATTTATTACCATGTGAACTCACATGAAAAACATAAACAGGCGTTGTTGATTTAATATACGTTAATGCCTGAGTTGCACTTGCGCTATAAGTTTCTCCTGTGTTAATTAAAGTTTGGACTGTTGATGTGCCATTGTAAATAGTTAAACTGGTTGAGTTAACAGATGCAAGAATAAAATATTTATCGTTACCGGATTGACTTTTAGCAATAACAAAATCATTCCCCTCATAACTTGAATTTGTAATCTGATCAGCAACCGTACTATAACTACCTCCGTTTAATAAATTGGATGAAGAAACAGTTATAGCTACCGGTTTATCAGAAGAAATAATAGAGCCTCCTAATTTAGTAGGTGCTAATGTTGTTGTATCCTGACAACTAAAAGATTGACCTGCCTGTAGTACAACTAAAAAAGAAACATCTTTTACGTGTCCAATAATATTAGCACGCGGAGTAATTAAAACTGAAGTATTGTTTTTTGTTGCTACAATATCAATTGCAGAAGCAGATCGTGGATTGGTTGTTGGTGTTGGCATTGCAGTACGCCAAGCATTTTGAAATGGAGCATAAAAATCGGTACCAATTGCTTTACGTCCTTTTAAACTCAACATCTCTTTATGTGTAGGCGCTTTAATAGCATAAACAATAGATACACTTGCGGTTGCGCTAATATAAATACCACGTGGTAAAATTGAATTACTTGGTGTACTTTCAACCGCAGCTATTTGTGTAGTTAGATCTAAAGAATCAACCGAGAATGGAGGTATTGATTTTGTTATTGTTGTAAATGTTGCGTTGGCGGGTTGACGCAAATAAACAGTACTTGCAGCACTATACGTTGTAACATACATTTTAATAGGACTTTGACCTAAGCTTGAAGAGATATCGGGTGCAACAAACCAGAAAGATGTATCTATTTGTGCATCAACTTTTAAGAATCCAATAAAAAATAAAAAAAGAAAGTAAAATTGTTTCATCCTAAATGACTAAGCATTAAAAAATTTCGACTAAATTAAAGAAAAATTATGTTATTTTAACTCTTATTTATTCAAATTAATGAATAAATTCACAAAAAACATGCCAATTAACCGCCAAATAATAGAACCTTTCAAAAGTCTTGAACTTTTAGCCAAAAAAGTGGTGGAAGGCTTTATTACAGGGCTCCATAAAAGTCCGTTTCATGGCTTTTCAGTTGAATTTGCGGAACATAGGCTTTATAATACGGGAGAAAGTACTCGTCATATAGATTGGAAGCTTTTTGGAAGAACAGATAAATTATTTGTAAAACGTTACGAAGAAGAAACCAATTTGCGTTGTCAGATTGTTATAGACACTTCATCATCAATGCTTTACCCTATTGATTCAGAACATAATAAATTAAGTTTTTCTGTTTATGCTGCTGCAGCTTTAAATGAGTTATTAAAACAACAACGCGATGCCATTGGACTCACCCTTTTTAACAACTCAATAGATTTACATTTGCCTGCAAAAGGTAGTCCGGCCCAACAAAAGCTAATTTTTGCGAGTTTAGAGGAGTTATTAGCCAATAAAAATAAAGAAGCAAAAAAAGGAACCTCAGCCATTAAAGCGATGCATCAAATTGCTGAAATTATTCATAAACGCTCATTGGTAATTATTTTTAGTGATATGTTTGAAAGTGATGGTGATAACGAAGATTTATTTTCGGCACTTCAACACTTAAAATATAAAAAACATGAAGTGGTTTTATTTCATGTAAACGATACTCAAAAGGAATTGGAATTTGATTTTGAAAACCGTCCTTATAAATTTATTGATTTAGAAAGTGGTGAAGAATTGAAATTAAATCCGAATCAGGTAAAAGAAAATTACATTAACTCTATAACCAATTTCACGAATGCGCTTAAATTAAAATGCGGACAGTATCATATCGATTTTGTTGAAGCAGATATTAATAAAGGATTTGATGCAGTTTTATACACCTACCTTGTTAAGCGCCAATTAATGATGAAGTAATGCCTAATTAATAACGGAAAATAAAAAAAGCCTGATAATATTACCAGGCTTTTTTGTTTTAATTTATTTGAAATTAAATTTTTACACCAATAATACAAACATCATCCACTTGTTCTAGATTCCCTCTCCAACTTTCGAAAATGACATCCAGTTTTTGTTTCTGAGTTTCCATTGGTAAATTACTATTTGTCAACAATAAATCTTCAAGTTGTTTGTACTTGAATTTTTTTCCTTTTGGACCACCAAACTGATCGGCAAAACCATCGGTAAAGGTATAAATGATATCGCCTTTTTTTAAATCTATTTTTTGAAGTGTAAATGGCTTTAGTTCATCACCATATTTACCTACCGGCATTTTGTCGGCCTTATATTCAATAACAGCTCCATCGCGTACTAACCATAATGGATTATTAGCTGAAGCAAACTCTAAAATATTATTTTCAAAATCGTATGCGCATAAAACGCAATCCATACCATCTTTACTTTCTTCTTCACTTCCCTCAGGATTTAAAGAAGAGATAATTCCACTACGAACGTTATCTAATATTTCATTTGGATGAATTAGATTTTTCTCAATAATAGATTCATTTAACCTCGAAATTCCTACCATGCTCATTAAAGCACCAGGTACACCGTGACCAGTACAATCTGCTGTACAGATGTAAAATATTTCGTTTTTACTTCCTTTAGGCTTATGCGCTTGGGCATAATAAAAGTCTCCGCTTACAATATCCTTAGGTTTATAAAGGATAAAGAAATTTTTTGTTTCTGTTGCTACTGCTTCCATAGTTTAAACTTACTATTTTTTTTGTAATTACATTAATTTCTTTAAAAAAAGTGAATAAAAAGTAAAAATATCCTTTATCAAGCCATTAAATTACTAATTTTTATAAACACCAAACACAGTTGGCACTTTATTTAGCTCAGGTTTTGGAGTTTTTTTCCACTCCGCAATACTTTTTGTGATTATTTTTTCAGAAGCTGTAGTTAAGTTAATCCCTAAACACAAAACGGTACTAGAATTTAAATTGTCTAACAAATCATCAAACAATGCAACATTGCGATAAGGCGTTTCAATAAAAAATTGCGACTGGTTATTTTTATAAACCAATTGTTCTAACTCTTTCATCCGCTTAATTCGTTGGAGTTTTTCTATTGGCAAATAACCATTGAAAGCGAAATTTTGTCCGTTAAAACCCGAAGCCATAATACTTAATACTATTGAGCTCGGACCTACCAAAGGAACCACTTTAATGCCTTTTTGATGCGCGTGTTTTACCACCTCAGCACCCGGGTCGGCAATGCCCGGACAACCGGCATCGCTTAACAAACCAATGTTTTTCCCTTGAAATAATTCGTTTATTAATGAGGGTAATTCTGCGCCTTTAGTATGCTCATTTAATAATAAAATTTCAGCTTTACTTAAATCGGCATAACCACATTGTTTTAAAAAACGACGGGCATTTTTGGCGTCTTCAGCAATAAAAACAGAAATGGTTTTAATAAGTTCAATATTGTAAGAAGGTATAACCAAAGAGACTTCAGTTTCACCAAGAGTAACAGGGAAAAGATATAAAGTGCCTTGAGGCATTTGATTAAATTTATTTCTGAACGCTTTCTTCGGAGTATTTTGCCATAAACTCCATGGCTTTATCTACCATGTCCGAACTCCCTAAAAACAATGGGGTACGTTGATGAAGTTCTTTAAGATCTTTCTCCAAAATACGCACTTTACCATCTGTTGCTTTTCCACCAGCTTGTTCAACAATAAATGCTAATGGATTACACTCGTAAAGTAAACGCAATTTCCCATTCGGTGATTTTGTTGTTGTAGGATAAATATAAATTCCACCAGTAATTAAATTACGGTGAATATCAGCAACGCCTGAACCAATATACCGTGATGAATAAGGTCGACATGTTGCTAAGTCTTCTTCCTGACAATACTTTATATATTTTTTTACGCCATCAGGAAAATGCAAATAGTTTCCTTCATTAACAGAATATGTATTAGATACTTTTTTAGTGGTCATATTGGGATGAGATAAACAAAACTCTCCAATACTAGGGTCTAATGTAAAACCATATACGCCTTTTCCTGTGCTATAAACCAT
>JAYTSW010000295.1:0-5707 GCA_043745425.1 Sphingobacteriaceae bacterium
CAATTCCTGTTGTTGCTGTAAGTTGAGTTGGTTGAATAGTGATTGAATTATTATTAGGACCCAAATTTGTAACAACATGCGGCGGATTTATTGAAACTGTATTTGGAGTTACAGCTGCGGTTGAAGTGAACGGCGTTGTGATTGTGAAATTAGGATAAACACCACCTATTGTTGTTGAACCGATTCCGGTTAATGTTACTGCTTTATCAGGTGCAGTATTTATTATTGAACCCGATGAAATAGAAATAGCATTTCCTGCTGAATAAGTTGTTGAAGCATTACCTGAAGTTTTTGCATACAAAGCATAAGGAACGGAAAGCAATTGACTTGTTCCAATTGTTGAATAAGACGTTCCTCCAGCAGGATCCATATTAACTGTTAAGAAATAATTATTCGTTCCCCAACTAATAGTAGAGAAAGTTCCTACACCCGCAACTCCACTTCCAATGGCTGCAGTAAATATTCCTGCGGCACTTGGAATTACAGTATGCGTTTCGTCGTAAATAACCGGACCGCTAGCACTACCCGAATGAATTTCAAACTTAAGACCAATAGTTGTAATAATAATATTACTACCTGCATCTCTTGCTATACCTTGATAATTTATAGCTTCAGGCGCTTGTGCAACAGCAAATGTTGTTGCAAAAAAACTAAGTAGTACAAATATTTTTTTCATGCTTATTTAATTTTTAATATTCTGATCGCAGAATTTGATAAGTTACATCTGCCATTGTAAAGCGTAAACTTTGATTATTTTGTTCACCAATATATCTGATGAAATAAAAAAAAGTTGCATTATCCACAACTCTAAAAGAAGGATTAACACTACCTGCTGATATTGATTGTACAATACCTCCACTGAAGGATGTTGCTGATGTTGCAATTAATTGGGCGCTATTAGATAAGTAACCGGCTCCATCAGTTCGCCATAATTCAACAACAGATTGCAATGAGCCTCCGTTTTTAATAACTAATGCATTTAAACCTACAATTAAAGCGCTATCCGGTAAATGAACAGGCGCAATAAAATAAGCCGGGTTACCTGGAGCGCCACCGCTTGCCCACATTGAATTAAGTCCATTTATTGTTGCAGAAGAAAAACCATCATCAATTCTTGCAGAATAACTCGCTGAACTCGCTGAAGTCATTTCTGCAGCGCCAATTTTTAAATGCTTTGTTTTTGGTGTTGCATATCGGTAGCTACTACTAGTAGGCACAACAACACTTCCTGCAACCTCTAATTTACCAGTGGGATTAGTAGTGCCAATTCCAATATTTCCTCCTGCGTCGATCCACATCCTCCCAATATTATTTGTAACAAAAGAAATTCCATTAGCAGTAGGAACACGAAGTTGTAAAACACCTGCCCCCGTCGGAAAGGCATCAATATTTATATTGCTGTTACCAGCCGTCGTACCTAAATTTAATAAATTAAAGGAGCTAGAAACTAAATCTAACATTGCGCCAGGAGTATTTGTCCCTAAGCCAACGTAGCCTGTGGAAAAATCACCATATATCAATGGAATAGCAGCATTACTATTTGCTATATAAAGTTTATCAGAACTGTTTGTTGCTGCACCAGCTGAGTATCCAAGAAAAACATTTCCTGTTCCTGTAGTATTCTTTCCTGCAAAGGCACCAAGAGCAGTATTATTATTTCCGGTTGAATTTGTATACAGTGCTTGATAACCGTTAGCAGTATTGTTGCCTCCGCTTGTATTTGAATAAAGCGGTTGATAACCTGTCGCTGTATTGTTGATTCCCGAAGTGTTGAAATAAAGTGCGTTAGTTCCAATCGCTGCGTTATTACTTCCTGTATTATTGCTTAGGAGTGCTTGATTTCCAAAAGCCGTATTAAATACGCCACTTGTATTTGCATTGCCTGCTTGATAACCATAAAATGCATTTGAAAGTAAATGATCTATCCTTCCTGCTTTTTGATTATTTACTCTAAAATTAAGCGGAATGTTATCTGTTGTACCAATAAAATTGGAAGTGGCAATTGTACCGGCGTTACCTAATGTATTCCAAGCAACGTTTGTACCGGTTGTACTGGTTGACAAAGTAAAGTTAGGAGAAGCTCCGCTTAATGCTAAACCTGCTCCCGCCGAATAAGAAGGTAAAGGTACGGTGTTTCCATTTGAAATAGATAGGTTATTACCCGCAACCGTTAGTGTTGGTGAACTTGCTACTGTAAGGTTTGGAGCAGATCCGCTAACCGTTATATTACTATTCCCTGCCGTTACACTTGTTGTTTGCGCAGCCACATTATAAGTAGGATATGAACCTGTAACACTTGGTCCGGTTACAGTTACTGTTTGGTTAGGGGCTGTATTTGTAATTGTTCCGCCAAGTATTGATATACCTGTACTTGGCGTTAATACAGGCGGACCCGGTAGTACAACTGATGTACCTCCTGTTATGCTTAATGTATTTCCTGCTATTGATAAACTTGGTGTTGAATTAACAACAAAATTGGGATATACACCCGTTACATTCACATTTGTTCCATTGGCAATAGTTACTGTTTGATCTGGAGCTGTATTGGTAATAATTGTTCCTGATGTGAGGGCAATCCCCGAACCGTTAGTATAAGTTGTACCGGTTGGCAAATTAACCGTATTACCATTTGAGATACTTAACTGCGCTCCCGATAATGATAATGATGGCACTGATGAAATAGTATAACTAGGACTTGCGCCTGAAACTGTAATATTTGAATTGCCTGCAGTTACTGTTGTAGCTGGTGTTGATGTAACAGTAAAATTTGGATAAGCACCAAGCACGCCCGGACCACTTATATTTACTGTTTGATTGGGTGCAGCATTAGTAATCGTTCCTGAATTTATAGTGATGCCATTACCTGCTATAAATGTTTGAGAGCTTCCTGATGTTTGCGCATACAATGCATATGGAACAGATAGTAACTGACTTGTTCCTACTGTAGAATAAGAAGTTCCTCCTGCAGGATCAATACTTACTGTAATAAAATAAGGACCATTAGCCCAATTTATTCCAGAAAAAGTTCCAACAACCAGTGAGCCTCCTCCTATTGCTGCGGTAAAAACTCCGGCAGCGCTTGGAATAATAGTATTAGTTTCCTCATATACCAAAGTACCACTTGAGCTTCCTTGTAAAATTTCAAACTTAATACCAATGTTAGATGTAATAATGTTATTAGATGCATCACGAGCGATACCTTGATAATTTAAAAACTGGGGGGCTTGTGAAAAAGCAACAACGCTTAAAAGACTTAGTGCGAAAAATAGAATTTTCTTCATTTTTAAAAATTTTATTAAAGATACTAAATAATTAGCTAAAGACAAAGGGCTTATCTTTCTGACAGTCAATAATATAATATGAACATTTTATTAAGAATGTCAGTTTTGGTCGATAAGAAAAGTAGCTTAAAAGAAGAAAAAGGGCGATTTATTTTTGTTCCAAAACCGATTTAATATTTGGTTTAAAATACAGATTGCTTTTTAAAATTTTACCGTCTTCACGATAAATGGGCTGTCCCTCTTCATCCAACTTACTCATATTACTACGATGTATCTCATCATACACTTCTTCAATTTTGTGTTGAAGTCCGTGTTTTAAAATAGTACCGAATAAAATATATAACTGATCACCTAAAGCGTCAGCTACTTCAATAATATCGCCGTTTTTACAAGCTTCGAGATATTCTTCGTTTTCTTCCTTAATCAAATTATAGCGAAGTGTATAATCCCTCTCTTCCACCAATGTAATTTCAGAAGCATTTCCAATTTTAAAAACCTCATGAAACTCTTCAACCGACTTTATTTTCTCGTATAATTTCGACATGTTTTTATTTTTTAGATGATTTGCTATTAGTGTAAGCTGTGTTCAATGCATCCAGTACTTGATAGGTAATTTCTAACTTCGGATTCGCTAACAAAATAGTTGGCACCGCTACTGTATACGCCATAATAAAATCGTATTTCCCTTCGTAATTGTCTCTTAAAAAATTTCGTATATCGCTTTGCAACTGATCGTTTTTTTCCTGCATATCAACAGCTAGTTTATCCATTTGCACTTGCTTATTTTGCAATTCACTTTGTTGTCTTTCTAAATCACGTTTTTTGTTTTCCATTTCGGCAGGAGGTAATAAACCTGCTTGGGCTGATTGTTGTGCTTCTTCATAATCTTTCTGAAATTTCTGACTCATCACCTGCATTTGTGTTTCCAATGCAAGGCGTTTGTTCTTTAATACCTTAACATAATCAGAAATGAATAAATATCTCTCGTTTAAAGTATCAATATTGATATAAGCGATTTTTGCATTAGGCAAAGGATCGTTGGCCGAACTAATGATTACCGGCTTCTTACTTTCTTTAGCACCGGAAGTATTTTCAGTTGTATCACCTCCCATTGAGCTTTTCAAGGATTGCACCTGATAGAACAAAACACCTATACATATTCCTAAAACGGCAATTATTGCATATAAAACATTTTTCATAATAAATAAATTTTGAGGCAAATATACCAAGCTATTGAGCTTTGTCAAACAATTTTAGCTTTTCGATATAAACAAGTTTTACATCTTCATTAGTAGAACTACTAATAACTTTAACATACTCGAATACATTTTTAAAAACACGTTTCTCGGGATACAAAGGTGTTTTTAGCTCTTTTAAACACCATTCCTTTGGGTACAAAATGTGCTGTCCGCCCTCATCACTCACATAATGTCTCACATAAAATGGCAGGCGACCAAAAGATTCATCAGACAAAAGTATTTTTGCATTATGGTTATTACCAGAATATAACGAAAAGGATAAATACGTTTCCCATTTTCCTACCAAATTAAAAGCGGGCAATATCCAAAACAAGAGCATTACTAGATAAAAAACGGGCTGCTTAAATAAATGTGAGATGGAAAAAAAACGTTCATTGGTTTTTCCGGAGAACAACAACAAAGCCAACACTATCATCATAATATTCCACGGCCACACCACAGAATTATAATTATTTCCCATTGGTCCCATCAATATTAAAATAATAACGTGAAGGATAACAACCAACGGAATCGCAATAAACCTAAGTGGCTTTATTAATAAACCAAAACCAATAAATATTTCAATAAAAGGAATTAAATAACCGGTTTTATTAAGCGTTATTATTTGTCGCTCGCTTACAAAAGCTGATAATGGTTTTATAAACCATGGATAAGTGTCATTAATAAATCCAGGATTAAATTTTTGTAATCCGCTGTAAACATACACTGCACAAAAACACAATTGCAAAATAATAAAAAATGAATTGTAATTATTTACATTATCAATTCTCCAATTATAAAAAAACAGTACCAATAAAAAACTATTGTAAATAAAAAACCAAGGCTGTAATCGGTTTTGATCGAGCAATACAAATGCCAGATTCAAAACCAATAGTAAAAAAATAAATAAACGTGGTTTATCCGCTATAATCAACAAAAGAATTAAAATGATTTCAAGAGCCAATAAAATATAATCGTAAGGCGGAGAAATATACCAGCCATCAAACACAGAACAAACTGGATACCATCTTTGTCCAGCCCATAAATTATACGAACATAAAACCGAGAGTAATAAACCAATCGCAACCGAAATCTTAATTAATTTTAAGCGTTGAAAAATATTAAGTTGTAAACCTGTCGCCATTTAGTTTAAGTGGCCGTAACAATAAAAATATTTTTTATAGTAGG
>JAYTSW010000296.1:0-1568 GCA_043745425.1 Sphingobacteriaceae bacterium
ATATTCTTCATGGATAGTTTTGAGAATATCTTCCTAAGAATATACAAAATTTGTAATTGAAGATAAATAAAAATGGTATCCATAAAATGGATTTGAAGAAAAAAACTATGCAACTAATATTACATAAGACATTGATTATCAATATATTTGAACAATATTACCAACAGTTTTAATTTTAACGAAGAATAATCTCTATTGAATTTCTCAAAACCCTAATTTTAAAATGAAAAAAATCCTAATTGCGTTTTCTTTGCTTTCATTATGCGTACGAACAAATGCCCAAACACTTCATTTGATTTTAGTTTCTGACTAAGGAGACTCTATATTTGGAAAAGTTTCTTTACAAAACGAAACAGAAATTCAAGAAATGTTTACCAATGTTTCTACCAAATTGGGATATGGACTCAAACTATTATATTTTAATACTGAGAATCAGCATTTCAACCGTAGGGATATCGTCACTGGACTAAATGCCTTAACTACCAATATTGAAGATATTATCATTTTTTATTATACTGGATATGGTGTATATCAAATAGGCGATAATAGTAATTTTCCAAGTTTGAAACTCCAGAATACTGGCAATAAATTCCTATCTAAGGAGACCGTAGCTAAGACTTGTAAAAATGAGTATTGATGAGTACATTAAGAAATCCGAGAAATATGATAAATTCATGAAAAGAACAATAAATTTTGATGTGTCAGATTTTAAAAGAACGAACGATTTTAAGAAGTTTGATTATTTAAAAAATTATGAAAAGAATTGAGTAAATCTTGTACCAAACTGCTGTATATTTTATTCCCAAAGCCATGAAAAAAATAATCTTTCTGCTCTCATTTTACTTGGTATCTATTCCCATAACAGCTCAGGCAATCCACTTAATAATGGTATCAGATTATGCTGATTCGATTTTCGGAAAAGTTACGGTAGAAAATGAAATTAATATTGAGCAAATGTTTCAAAGGGTTTCTACTAATCTTGGGTATTTACTGAATAAAACTTACCTGAATACCGGCAATAAATTATTCAATCGTACCCAAATTATCTCAAAACTGAATAATTTAAAAACTTCCCCCGAAGATATCATTGTGTTTTATTATGATGGTTTTGGTTTTTATTCTCCTACCAGCAAAAGTGAGTTTCCCATTTTTACCTTAGATAAATCCAATGATAAAATACTCTCTTTTGATGACGTGGCTACACTATTAACGTTAAAAAACAATAGATTAGGGATAGTGATAGCCGATATTCGCAATACCGAAAATCAGCAATTGAGCGAAATGCCAGTTGGAACAATCTTAGCAGCCGAAAATCTGGGTAAAATTATTACTAAAAAAATATTCTTAGCACAATCAGGAATTTACAAGATATTGAGTGCTAAAAAAGGGATGCCTTCATATCCTCATTTTACGGAAAGTTTTGTTGATGCGTTCTTTGGTAATTTGGAAATTTCAGAAAGTGAATCCATTAAACAAATGAGTTTGGATAATGTAATGGGGCTAACCCAAACCTTCATAAATAGCCGTATTAGTTTGTCAGTAAATAAAGCTCCGCAAGAAATCTTATG
>JAYTSW010000297.1:0-5676 GCA_043745425.1 Sphingobacteriaceae bacterium
ATTTAATGTTTGGTGGAGTTATGGGAGTTAATATTTTCAATCCTAATAGCATTAAAGAGAATAATCATTTTCCGCCGGCTTACATTGTAAGTTACAAAAGAAGTGGTAAAAATATTGAAACCGATACCGCAATAACTCATAAAAAATATTTGAATTTAAGCTGGCGTGAAAATTTTTTCCAGTTCGAATTAGCAGCTTTAGATTATAATTCTCCCACCCAAAACAAGTACATGTACATGTTAGAAGGTTACGATAAAGAGTGGTCATCACCAACTAATGTACGTTACGTTTCTTATACCGAATTACCAGGCGGCGATTATATATTTAAAGTAAAAGCTGCAAATGATGATGGGGTTTGGAATGAAACACCGAATTATATTCATATAAAAGTGGTCCCACCATTCTGGAAAACGGTTTGGTTTTATATTTTAGTTTCGGTTTTCGGTCTGGGGATGATTATTTTGTATACTCAAGTGCGAACACGTGCTATAAAACGCGAGAATAAAATCCTTGAAAATAAAGTGACAGAACGCACAAAGGAGTTGGCAGAAAAAAATGCCGACATAACAGCGAGTATTGAATATGCTAAACGAATTCAGGAGGCGATACTTCCTGCTAAAGATCAAATATTCAGCAAATTTAATACAGCCTTTATTCTTTATAAGCCTAAGGATATTGTAAGCGGCGACTTTTATTGGTACGGGCATAAAAATGGATACAAAATATTTGCCGTGGTAGATTGTACAGGTCATGGTGTGCCTGGAGCGTTTATGAGTATGATTGGGCATAATATTTTAAATCAAGTAGTGATTGAAAATGGAATTACCGACCCTGGAAAAATTTTAAACGGATTAAACAAAGGCGTGCAGCAAGCTTTAAAACAAGGCCAAAATCAGGTGAATACAAATGATGGAATGGATGTCTCGATGATATCTGTAAATGAATCAACGGGTGATGTGCTTTGGGCAGGAGCTTTCAGGCCGGCTGTAATTGTAAGGGCTGACGGAACCCTTGAAAAAGTGGATGGGAATAAATATTCGGTGGGAGGTGCTCAAATGGATGTTGATAGGACTTTTACTACCCATAAGCTAGATTTGAAGAAACAAGATACAATATACTTATACTCAGACGGGTACGCTGATCAATTTGGTGGAGAAAAGGGAAAAAAGTATATGGTAAAACGCTTCAACGATTTGTTATGCGCCATTCATGTTTATGGTTTAAATGAGCAACAAAGGGAGCTCGAAAAGGCCTTTGAAGAGTGGCGTGGTAATCACGAGCAAATTGATGACGTTTTGGTGGCAGGGATTCGTTTTTAATTAAAATTGTATTATATTTGTTCATCATGAAAAAAATAAAAGTTTTATCGATTTTAATAATCGCTTCATCACTTGTTTTTGTTTATTCGTGCAAGAAAAACACAAAGGAAGTTGATACAGAAACCCAATCCGTAGTTGATAACTCAATTTGCGAACAGGAATTTATGCAAATTCAACCAACTACTAATAATCTAGCCATAAAAACTAAAGGCACTAGTGCGCAACGTTTAGAAGGTGTTACCGGCGGATGTGATTCGTTAACCTATTTAAGTGGTGATACTACTTATGTAAGTTTATCAAACCCTCCAACATATAAATTTGATTATGGTGCATGTTCATTAGCTAATGTAGATGGTGTTATTCGCACTGGTACAGTTACGATTCGTTTTTTAGGTCGTCCAAGAAATGTTGGTTCAAAAACCATTATTAAACTTTTAAATTATAAAGTAAACGGTTCAATAACGTATTCTTGCGATAGTATTGTTGTTACAACATTATCAAATTCTATTGCCACAAAAAGTTGGAATGTGAAAATCGTTAATGGTGTTTGTACTGGTAGTGGATGGAATATTAAATACGCTTCAGATAAAACTATCACTCTTAGCACTAATAGTACAATGGCTTTATTGGATGATGTTACTACCGTAACAGGAATTGCAAACGGTACTAATCGTGACGGAAAAGATTTTGATGTTGTGATTAACAGCATCACAAAACCTTCCAACTGTAAACACATTACTTCAGGTACTGTTGATGTTACACCAAAAGATTTAGCCAAAAGAACTGTTGATTTTGGAAACGGTGCTTGTGATGACGACGCAACGTTTACAGTTAACGGACAAACCATAGCATTTAAACTGAAATAAAATTCTGATGCCTGTTATTTCTTCCACTATAATGGTTGACGCTTTCAACATCTACGATAAGATGGAGAAGAATAATATTCTTCTTTCATTTAAGGGAGATGTTACTTCTGAACTGTTAACTTCTATTCTCCAGATTATGGAAAATAAGATGGATAACATGCAAGAAGAACCAAAAATGAAGAAGAAAGTTTACAACGTTTTGGTAGAATGTTTGCAGAATCTTTATCATCATATGGATGACGTTGCAGATGCGGCGGGAGATATTAACCGTTCGGCAATTTTTATGATAGGTAAACTTAACAATGCCTATACAATTACAACTGGAAACTATATTTTAAGTGAGAATGTAAACGGACTTAAAGGTCGCTTAGACGAAGTTAATGCCTTAACTAAGGATGAGCTAAAAGAATATTACAAAAAGGTGCTTAATAACGGCGAAATGTCGTTAAAAGGCGGAGGCGGTTTAGGGATGATAGATATTGCTAGAAAAACCGGAGAAAAATTAGAGTATAATTTTTTGGAAATTGACAATAAAGTTTCTTTCTTTACACTTAATATTAAGATTAATCAAATACCATTATAATTAATTACTACAGATCAAGAACATAAAATAAACAAACAACACTATGGAAAAATACTCAATTGACGGCACACCAAAAACCCCTACTATCAGTTTCGATTTAGCTAGCGGTGTATTGGAAATTAAAGGACGCTCTATTCCTGAAAACTCTATCGAGTTTTACAAACCTTTAGTAGATGCTTTAGATAAGTATGCAGGTTCTCCTAAAACTGCAACTAACGTTAATATTCAACTGGAATACTTTAACACAAGCTCATCTAAGTGTATTTTAGATGTATTTAAGAAATTAGAAAACATCAATAAAAACGGAAGCGCAGTTATTATTAACTGGCATTACGAAGAAGATGATGAAGATATGTTAGAAGCTGGTGAAGATTACCAAGCAATCATTAACGTACCATTTAAAATGGTTCAGGTTAGCGAATAATTCCTTAACTTATAATATTGACCCCGAAAGTGTTACGTTTTCGGGGTTTTTTATTAAACACAGTCCCTAATCGGGCTTTTTTCTGTAAATTTGCCCTCTCATTAAAAAACAAATTATGCCGGTAAATGTTAAGGAATTATTAGGCGCTCAGGCCGATACTTTATTAAACCATACTTGTAAAACCATTTCAAAAGATTTGATCCATGTTCCGGGGTCTGATTTTGTGGATCGCATTTTTATGCAAACTAACCGTAATCCGCAAGTGTTACGAAGCTTGCAACAATTATATGGCACGGGCCGCTTAGCTGGTACAGGTTATATGAGTATTTTGCCGGTTGACCAAGGTATTGAACACAGTGCAGGTGCATCATTTGCGCCGAACCCAATTTATTTTGATAGCGAAAACATAGTGAAATTAGCTATTGAAGGCGGTTGTAACGCAGTTGCTTCTACTTATGGTGTTCTTGGTTCAGTAGCGCGTAAATACGCTCATAAAATTCCTTTTATCGTAAAAATAAATCATAACGAATTTTTATCGTACCCAAATAAGTTTGACCAAATCATGTTTGGTTCTGTTGAAGATGCTTGGAACATGGGTGCAGTCGCCGTAGGTGCTACAATTTATTTTGGTTCACCTGAATCAGGAAGACAAATTATAGAAGTAGCTCAAGCATTTGATCGTGCACATGAATTAGGAATGGCAACTGTATTATGGTGCTATACTCGTAACAACGCATTTAAAAAAGATGGTGTGGATTATCATACCGCAGCAGATTTATCTTCACAAGCCAATCATTTAGGTGTTACCATTCAAGCTGATATCATTAAACAAAAAATGTCGGATAAAAATGGTGGCTATACAGCTATTAATTTTGGTAAGACACATCCAAAAGTTTATTCTGAATTAACTACTGATAATCCAATTGATTTATGTCGTTACCAAGTAGCAAATTGTTACATGGGCCGCGCAGGATTAATTAATAGTGGTGGCGAAAGTAAAGGTGCATCTGATTTAGCAGAAGCAGTTACAACAGCAGTAATTAATAAGCGTGGTGGCGGACAAGGATTAATTTCAGGCCGTAAAGCTTTTCAGAAACCAATGAAAGAAGGTATTTCATTATTAAATACTATTCAAGATATTTATTTGGATAAAACAATTACAATTGCGTAACGATACAAACTTCGTCAACGTGACGCATGACCAAGAACTAAATTTAACAACAAAAATGGGTTGGTTTAAAAGATTAAAAGAAGGAATAACAACAAGTACCAAGGAGAAAAAAGAAACTCCTGAGGGTTTGTGGTATAAATGCCCTTCGTGTAAAAAAATTCATACAGCTCAAGATCATCAAGCGAATAAATACGTTTGTTTAGAATGTGGTAATCATCAGCGTTTAGGTAGTAAAGAATATTTCGAAATTATTTTTGATAACAATCAATTTACTGAATTACACGAAAATTTAGTGAGTGGTGATCCTTTAGAATTTGAAGACACAAAAAAATACACCGATAGATTAGTAGATTCAATAAAAAAATCAGGATTGAATGATGCTTTGCGTAGTGCTTACGGCAAAGTAAATGACGAAGATTTAGTTATCTGTTGCATGGACTTCAGTTTTATTGGAGGAAGTATGGGAAGTGTAGTTGGAGAAAAAATTGCACGTTCAATTGATTTCTGTATTAAAACAAAAGCACCATTATTAATTATTTCTAAATCGGGTGGAGCGCGTATGATGGAAGCAGCATTTTCATTAATGCAAATGGCAAAAACATCAGCGAAACTTTCACAATTAGCACAACATAAAATCCCATACATCTCTTTATTAACTGACCCAACTACTGGTGGTGTAACAGCGAGTTATGCTATGTTAGGTGATTTAAATATTGCTGAACCAGAATCGTTAATTGGTTTTGCCGGACCACGTGTTGTAAAAGAAACTATTGGAAAAGATTTACCAAAAGGATTTCAAACAGCCGAGTTTGTATTAGAGCATGGATTCCTTGATAAAATTATTCCAAGAACGGAATTGAAAGATAAGTTGGGAGCAATTCTAAAAATGCTAAAAAATTAAAACAAAAAAGCCTGAGAAATTTCTTAGGCTTTTTCGTTTAAAGAATATTTCAATTAATCAATTACAATTTTCTTTATTGAAGTCTGATTGTCCTTAGTAATCTTCACTAAGTAAACGCCTGCTTTTAATGGTGAACTATCAAAAATCATATTATCTTTTGTTGAGGTGAATGGTAAATCAAAAACCCTTCCTAACATATCGCTTACAACTACTTTAGTATTCTCAATGTTCTTCATGGTTAAAATAAATTTATCACTTGCCGGGTTAGGGTAGAGACGAACTGAATTACTTAATTCATTTTCTTTTACACCTGCATACATATATTGTTTTGTAGTGAAACTATATTCAAATCTTCTTCCAAAATCCGAATTAAAAGTTTTAATAACGGTGCCTTGTGCATTTTTAAACTTTA
>JAYTSW010000298.1:0-1560 GCA_043745425.1 Sphingobacteriaceae bacterium
CGAGAGCTCGAGTGGGTGCGCAAACAACCACGTGCACGAACCGTGAAATCAAAATCGCGCGTAGACGCATTTGTAGATGTAGAAAAAAATGCTCGTAAAAAAAACATGGATAAAAAAATAGAATTATCCGTTAAAGTAGAGCGTATTGGTAGCAAAATTATTGAAGTACATAAATTACAAAAAGCGTATGGCGATAAAAAAATATTAAATCCTTTTTCGTATACCTTTATTAAAGGAGAAAAAATAGGGATTGTAGGGCCCAACGGTATTGGCAAAAGCACATTCATTAATATGTTACAAGGCATTGAGCCACCCGATGCAGGTAAGGTTTCAGTAGGCGATACAATTGTGTTTGGGTATTATTCGCAACAAGGCATTAAAGTAGCCGATGATAAACGTGTGATAGAGGTGGTAAAAGATATTGCAGAATTTATTCCTTTAGCAAATGGCACTTCATTAAGCGCATCAGCTTTATTAACGCGATTTAATTTTGCGCCCGAAGTACAATACGGACATGTGAGTAAATTAAGTGGAGGTGAAAAACGTCGCTTATACCTATTAACAGTGCTTGTACGAAATCCTAACTTTTTAATTTTAGATGAGCCTACCAATGATTTAGATATTGTGACTTTGCAAACCTTAGAGCAATTTTTATTAGACTTTCAGGGTTGTGTATTGATTGTATCGCATGATCGTTATTTTTTAGACAGATTGGTAGATCACGTATTTGCTTTTGAAGGCAACGGTGTGGTAAAAGATTTTCCTGGCAACTACACTGATTACCGCCAGTGGGTTTATGATAGAGAAGACGACGATGATGTAAGTGCACCGCAAATTGGAGGTTCTGATGACGAAGAAAAAAGTAAGATTAGTATAAATCAAACCGTAGAAAAAACGAATAATCAATCTCAAACAACCGTTGATAAAAAAAAATTATCGTTTAAGGAACAAAAAGAATTAGAAACGATTGAAACAGACTTAGCCCAATTGGAAAAACGCAAAGCAGAATTAGAATCCCTATTAGCAGGTGGTTTAACAGATGCGACTGAAATACAGAAAACATCATCAGAATTTAATACTGTTTCAAACTCTATTGACGAAAAAACAATGCGTTGGCTGGAATTGCAAGATTAACTGTATACACCTATTAGGGTTTTTAAACCCTGATAGGTGTATATTATAATAAGCTGAAGTTAATAGACTTGTTTATTATTATAATGCTACATTTCGTAGCAACTATTTACTATAAATTTCACGTACTTTGAATTAAAAAGTAAAATGTGTTTATGGTAAAAACAGAAAATTCAGTAGCGATTGTTGATGAAGTTGTGATGAATAAAATTTATATGATTCGTAACCAAAAAGTGATGCTAGACAGGTATTTAGCAGAACTATATCAAGTGGAGACGAAACAACTTAAGCGCCAGGTAAAACGAAATATGGAACGGTTTCCAGATGATTTTATGTTTGAATTAACAAAAGCCGAAAACGATTCTTTAAGGTGCCAATTTGGCACCTTAAACAGAGGAGAACATAGTAAATTTTCCCCTTATGTTTTCA
>JAYTSW010000299.1:0-1555 GCA_043745425.1 Sphingobacteriaceae bacterium
TTTTTGGAAGAAATAAAAAAGAAAATCACTTCAATGAATATGGTTTTTCAGTTTGAAGAGGAAGTGAATTCTGATGAAAGAGTAGCGAGAATTACGCCCTACGATATTCCGAATTATCGGTATTGTCCAGAGGAGTATATCATGAAATTGAGAGAGATGCGGTACAGTCCCAAAACGATAAAATTGTATGGTAGTATGTTTGAGGAGTTCATTAATTATTACCCCATGCAAGATATAAAAACGATAGATGAACCTGCCATCATCAAGTTTTTGAGGTTTTTGGTAACGGAACGTAAAATCTCAATTACCTATCAAAATCAGTCCATCAATGCCATCAAGTATTATTACGAAAAGGTATTGGGTGGACAGCGTAAATTTTATTTTATTGACCGCCCCAGCAAAGAAAAAACCTTACCTTCTGTGCTAAGTACACAAGAAGTCATTGATATTTTGAAACAAACCGAAAACATCAAACACAAAGCAATTTTGATGACCATTTACTCAGCAGGACTACGAATCAGTGAATCTATCAATCTAAAATTCAAGGATATAGACTCAGACCGAATGCAAATACGGGTGGAACAAGGAAAAGGAAAAGTGGACAGATATTCGTTGCTTTCGGTGAGAACTTTGATGATTTTGAGAGAATATTACAAGCAATATCGCCCTACTGTTTGGCTCTTTGAAGGGGTAAAAAAGGGAGAGCAATATTCTACCAGAAGTATTCAACAAATATTTCAAGATGCTGTGCGTAATGCAGGAATCACAAAGGACGTGAGCGTACATACATTGAGGCATAGCTTCGCCACGCACTTGTTGGAAAATGGGACAGATTTACGGTATATCCAAAGCCTTTTGGGACACGCCAACTCAAAGACGACCGAGATTTATACGCACATCACTACCAAGGGATTTGACCAGATAAAAAGCCCCATGGATACCTTAGATTTTTAGCGTAATATCTATAAAAAGTGCAATTTCTATTGCGTCTATCCTCCGAAATAGCGATATAACTGCTATAAAACCTTTATTTTTTGTAAAATCTAAATCCATCTAATTTTTAATAAATTTTACATTTTTTAAATAAAATATTACGAATTTTAGGTTTGATGTAGTCCTAAATTCATGCTTTTTTATCAAACAAATTTATCATTAGTAGAATTTATTTAAACACTCAAAAATTGCATCCGAAAATCAAAATTTTACACCAAATTTGCTTTTAAAATACGTGTATAAAGCCTGTTAGAATCCGATATTTTTACCATATAATAAAGTATTCCAGAAAGATTGGATTTTCAGAAAACATTGTATAGTTTTGAGTGCGGACGTTTCAAATATTTGATACACTCAGAAAAAGTGCAGATATAAGAAATATAGACGCAATAAAACATTGAAAAATAGGAGCGTATGCGGTTATACGCTCGTTGGCGGCAATTTTAAGACGACAAAAAAATAACATATGACAAGGACAATTCTAACTTTATACTGCATAGTTTGTGTGAATCTATGCTACTCTCAAACTTTTGACATTTCAACAATGAATGACAAAAGTTTG
>JAYTSW010000300.1:0-5641 GCA_043745425.1 Sphingobacteriaceae bacterium
TGCGACTACTTCAGTTAATGCGCCTGGTGTTTATAACGTTACTATTTTTAACACTGCAAATGGTTGTTCTGCTGTTAATTCTATTACAGTAGCATCTAATGGAATTAATGCCAATTTTGTTCCTAGCCCGTCTGACGGATTCTCTCCTTTAGCGGTAACATTTGCTAATACTAGTACACTGGGTTCTGTAACTTCAGGTTCGGTAAGCACCTTATGGAATTATGGAAATGGTATTACGTATACAACTACGGGTTCATCCAGTTCTTATTCAGCTATTGGTTTACCTTCTGGTTATTCTATATATCAATCAGCAGGTACTTATACTGTTTTGTTAGTAGTAACTCAAAGTCTTGGAACTGTTCAGTGTGTTTCTACAGCTACAGGTGTTGTGCATGTTGAACTGCCTTCTAATATTTCTGTACCAAACGTGTTTACACCAAATGGTGACGGAGTTAATGATGTGTTTATGCTACAAACAACCAGCCTAACCGAGATTACTTGTTCAATCTTTGACCGTTGGGGTGTTAAGATGTATGATGTGAAATCTGAAAAAGGAAATATTGAATGGGATGGTAAAAACTTTGGCAAGAAAGATGTACCAGCTGGAACTTATTTCTACATTTTAAAAGCAACTGGTAAAGACGGTAAAACATCATGGTTAGATAGCGACGGTAAACAAATACCGGAAAAAGGCACTATCAGCTTATTCAGATAATACTAATCTAATAGATTTTAAAGCCCCGGGTGAAAACTCGGGGCTTTTTGTTTCTAACAAATTTGAGTTTGGTGTTAAAAATTAATTTCAGTACATCTATACCCTTGTTGTACCTTAGTTGTTTGCGAAATGGCTAAACCAGTAGATAAAGAAACCCCTTTAATGAAACAGTACAATAGTATTAAGGTGAAATACCCTGATGCCATTTTATTATTTCGTGTAGGCGATTTTTATGAAACTTTTGGCGAAGATGCTGTAAAAGCATCAAAAATTTTAGGAATTGTTTTAACCAAACGAGCTAACGGGTCAGGAACTCATATTGAACTGGCTGGATTTCCTCATCATTCACTTGATTCTTATTTACCTAAATTAGTAAGAGCAGGTTACCGCGTTGCTATTTGCGATCAATTAGAAGATCCGAAGCTTACTAAAACAATTGTGAAGCGCGGTATTACCGAATTAGTAACGCCCGGTGTAAGTTTTAATGATAAAGTTTTAGATCATCAGAAAAATAATTTTTTAGCGAGTTTACATATTGATAAAGACAAAGCAGGCGTTGCCTTTTTAGATATTTCCACAGGAGAATTTTTAGTTGGGCAAGGTAGTGTTAGTTACGTGGATCGTTTAATTCAGAACTTTAAACCCAACGAAATTTTATTCGAAAAAAATAAACGAGTACCTGTTACCGAATTAATTGGAGACCGCTTTTATATTTTTGGTTTGGAGGATTGGGCATTCACTTATGATTATGGTTACGAAAGTTTAACGAAACATTTTGAAACAACATCTTTAAAAGGATTCGGCATTGAAGGCTATGATTTAGCAATCACTTCATGCGGTGCTTTATTACATTATTTAAACGACACCAAGCATGATAAATTAAAACACATTACAAAAGTTAGCCGGCTTGATGAAGAACAATATGTTTGGTTAGATAAATTTACCATTCGGAATTTGGAATTATTTAATTCGAATAATGACAATGGAAAAAGTTTGATTGATGTCATTGACAAAACCATTACGCCAATGGGTTCAAGATTATTGAAACGTTGGTTGGCTTTACCACTTAAATCAATTGATGCAATTAATGAACGTTTAGATGCTGTTAATTTTTTCTTTACTAATCAAGATTTAAAAACTAAAATTAATTCACTTTTAAAGGAAGTTGGCGATTTAGAACGGTTGATTTCAAAAGTAGCAGCTGCAAGAATTAATCCGCGTGAATTGGTTCAGTTGAAGCGCTCTTTAAATGTAATTGAAGAATTAAAATTGGTGATGGAGAATATAGAGCCATTGCCACTCAAAAAAATTGCTGACCAATTAAATGCCTGTGCTGTTATTAAAGAGCGGTTAGAAAATGAAATTAATGAAGAAGCTCCTGTAAATATTTTAAAGGGCGATGTCATTAAAAAAGGCGTTAATCAGGAATTGGATGAATTAAGAAGTATTGCTTTTTCAGGAAAAGATTATTTGTTACAAATTCAGCAACGTGAGAGTGAAAAAACAGGAATTCCTTCTTTAAAAATTTCTTTCAATAATGTTTTCGGATATTATCTTGAAGTTACCAATGTACATAAGGATAAAGTGCCTACAGAGTGGATTCGGAAGCAAACCTTAACTAACGCCGAGCGTTATATTACTCCCGAATTAAAAAGCTATGAAGAAAAAATTTTAGGAGCCGAAGAAAAAATAACTTCGCTTGAACAACAATTGTTCGAAAATATTATTCGTGATGTAGTCGATTACATTACGCCTATACAATTAAATGCAAATTTAGTCGCTCGCTTAGATGTGTTGTGTTCATTCGCCACTTTAGCTATTGATAATGGTTATGTTAAACCAATCATCAACGATTCAAAAAGTGTAGTAATAACTGAAGGTCGTCATCCTGTAATAGAAAAGCAATTATCGGTTGATAAGGAATACGTGAGTAACTCTGTTTATTTAGATAACGAAGAATGTCAAATCATGATGATTACCGGTCCGAATATGAGTGGCAAATCAGCCTTGCTTCGTCAAACTGCATTAATAGTATTATTGGCGCAAATCGGAAGTTTTGTTCCTGCACAAAAAGCAGAGTTAGGCATCACTGATAAAATTTTTACACGGGTTGGCGCAACAGATAATATTTCTTCTGGCGAATCAACGTTCATGGTGGAGATGAATGAAACAGCCAGTATCTTAAATAATATTACCGATAGAAGTTTAGTGTTGTTAGATGAAATAGGAAGAGGCACTTCAACTTACGATGGCATTTCTATTGCCTGGGCTATTGCTGAGTACATGCATTCGCAACCAATAAATCGAGCCAAAACATTATTCGCAACGCATTATCATGAATTAAATGAAATGACCAATTATTTTCCGCGCATCAAAAATTTTAATGTATCGGTAAAGGAACTCAATAACAAAATTATTTTTCTGCGGAAATTAGCTGAGGGAGGAAGTGAACATAGTTTTGGTATTCATGTAGCTAGAATGGCCGGAATGCCAAAAGAAGTAATTGCAAGGGCTAACATTATTCTTAAAAAACTAGAGCGCGAACATGAGATGGAATTAACACCGGAAGGTGCTTTAAACGGGCAGAGCAAAACCAAGGGTTTGGGCGACGACGACTTCCAATTAAGCATTTTCCAGTTAAACGACCCTGTGTTGGAGCAGATAAAAGAAGACATCTTAAAGACTGATATTAATACTCTTACCCCTGTAGAAGCGCTCCTAAAACTCAGTGAAATTAAGCAATTGGTAGGGGGTTAAGCATCCTATTAGTTCAGGGGAAGAAAAATGCCCAAAAATTTGAGTATTTTTAAAAAAACCTATACATTTGCACCCCTTATGGGAAAAGGCTTTTAACGGCTAAAACCTATTAAAAAGCGAAAGTAGCTCATCCCGATAGCTATCGGGAGGTAGAGTATAAACCAAAAAATATTGAAACTAAAAATTTCAATAAAAAGCGAAAGTAGCTCAGTTGGTAGAGCGTAACCTTGCCAAGGTTAAGGTCGCGGGTTCGAGACCCGTCTTTCGCTCGAAAATGGCCCATTTTGGGCTGTTTTTTTGCTCCGCTTGCGGACATGCTTGGGTGGTGGAATTGGTAGACACGCAGGACTTAAAATCCTGTATCTTCACGGATGTACGGGTTCAAGTCCCGTCCCGAGTACTAAGCGGGACTTTTCAATAAAATTTTGAGAAGTCCCGTTTTTAAAAATCGCCGAATCCCTTGACAGGTCGGCGATGTAGGCAAATACTAAATTAATTTCAGCGGTTCGATAATCGTCTTTTTTCGCATCATAGCCTAAACCGCTCGGAAAGAGTGTTTTTTGGAAAATCTGTTTCTGATAAAAATCTCCCATGTCCCAAATTTTCACGAGGTTACAGGCCAATTTGCAGGTGTAATTTATCAACTCTTTCGGGTTCGATAAGTTTTGCTCCAATTCTTCAAGCTTTTCAGAAATGGCTTTTATTTTGGTTTCCATTTCTGTTTTAAACTCTTGGTAAACATCCAGACCAACCTCACCTAATGCGTGCCTTTTGCGTAAAATACGGAACTCATCCTGCGTAGAATTTAATTGCAGGGAAAGCCCTTTCTTTTCGCTTGTGTTGCTTTCTGTGAGGTTATCCCATGTGTATTGGAGTTGAACCTTCAAAGGCTCCAAGTGCGTGCTGTTTACCGTATAATACGATAACAACTGGCGGAACTTTTCGTGCATCATCTTTACGCTACGGTTTACCTTTATGCCGATCTTGTTCACCTTGTAGTAATACAATCCTTTTTTTCTTACAAGATACCCGGTAAAAGGCGCGCCCGTTTCGGCATCCTTCACAAAGATTTTAAGTGGCAGGTTTTCATTTGCCGGATTGCATTTGAACCCTTCTGTTTTCTTTAGCTCATTTACCCTGAAAAATAATTCTTCACTAATCAAGGCAGCGTGTTTTCCTTTCACCAATTCTCCATTGAGAAAACTGTGTGAAATATACCCGCAGTAAAAAGGATTTCTAAAGATGTCCGTCAGGCTTTGCTTTGGCATTTTCATTCCATAGCTTGCCAGCTTCTCAACAATCTGGTCATAAGTCATTCCATTGGCTCTCCACTCGAAAGACTGTCTTAAAAGTTCACCTTCATTATTAATGATGATGGTTTGCTTCTCGGCTCCCTTCACAAATGAATACCCTCTCGGCGCATGACCAATCCATTCACCTCTCCGCAACTTTTCCCGCATTCCGTCAACAGTTTTCTGTCTTCTGAGATCATTGTCGTACTTGCCGAAAATAAACTGGATATTTTGTTGCAAAGCACCTGCATGTGAATTGGTGTCTATTGGTTGTGATACCGCTAAGATATTCACTCCAACTTTTTTTAACTCACTTGCAATGTAAATGGCGCTATCTCCCGTCCTGCTGAATCTGTCAAGACTATACACAAGGATGTAATTTATTTTTTCCTTGTTTTGCTTAATTGCCCTCACAAATTTCAACATCCGGTTAAACTCTTTGCGCTCATCACTCTTTGCACTCTCATAAGTTCCTCCGAAGCAGCCTTTGACATTGAGTTTATTTTTGATTGCGTACTCATCGCAATACTTTTTTTGCCATTCAAGGCTCTGGTTTGTTTCCATTTGCTCTTTTGAGCTGACACGAGTGTATATTACGCAATTTAATATCTCGTTTGTTACGGATTCTTCTTGCTTGCCTTTTGCGAATTTTTTAAGCAGCAATTCGTTGTTCTGTTTCATGATTTTCTTTTTGTTTTAATGGTTTAACATTTTTATTCAACTTCTCTTTCATGAACAGTTCGTAAAAAAGAATAGATAGGATTTCAAGTGTTTGAATTTCCTTTTCCAATTCTTCTTCCGTAAAATTTTCAAAGCCCGGAAAACTTCTCAGCTCCTCTATGCTCAGCCTTTTGTGCTTTTTCATTTTGCACCTCCC
>JAYTSW010000301.1:0-5606 GCA_043745425.1 Sphingobacteriaceae bacterium
TTAATAATGCACCTGCAACTTGCTCTTCATGTTGCAATGGCAGTATTACAACCGTAACAGGAGGAGGAACCGGACCTTATTCATACACATGGTCTCCAGTTGGAGGTTCAACAGGAACAATCACCAATGCTTGTCCTGGTGTTTATACTTTATGTGTCGCAGATAGTAAAGGATGTACAGCTTGTAATACTTATACAGTTGGATTCTCAACTGGATTAATTGATAATCAATTAACACCAGTGAAAGTTGCTAATTTGAAAGAGGAAATTATAATTTCTGATGAGTCGCCAATTAATACCATAACTGTTTATGATTTAACAGGGCGTTTGGTTTACAAAAGTGAAAATAACAATCAAAAAGAAATTCGTTTAAATAAAAACCAATTTAATAAAGGTGTTTATGTAATGAGCATCGAGGGTAGCCGACGTCTTTCAAAGCTCAAATTCATTGTCGAATAGGGAATATATTAATTTGTTTAGCTGAAAGCCCTATTTTAGTTATAAAATCGGGCTTTTTAGCTTTTAAATCACTTGACTTTTAAGTAAAAAATAGTATTTTTATTCAATTAAAATACCACTGTTTTATGGTTGAAGTACAAGACAAAGCAACATTTCTTTATAGCTGGCTAAAAGAATGCGAAAAAGAAAATATAATCCTCTGTTTTCAGGGAGATTTTAATCAGGATTTAGTAAACGCCATTTTATTATTAGCGGAACGCGGACCAGATGTTCAAAGCAGCTCAACAGTTGTTCGTGGTCGTGTATTTTCTGTTTTGGTAGAGTGTATGCAAAATATTCGCAAGTATGGTTCACCAAGTAATAACAGCGAATTAAAACCAGGAATTGTTATTGTTTGCATTGATAGCAAAGGCTATACTTTAAAAACCGGAAACTTCATTGAGAACAGTGCTAAGGCTGCTTTAAAAGAAAAATTGGATAATGTAATTAAACTGAATAAAGAAGAATTAAAAGAACTTCACAAAAAAGTATTAGGTGAAACAAAACTTAGTGAAAAATCAGGGGCGGGTCTTGGTTTAATTAGCATCGGACGTAAATCTGATGGCATGGGTTATGTTTTCAAGGAAATTGATGATAAAATTTCGTTTTACGCTTTAGATGTTCACGTTTCAAATAACAGCCAATAAGTTTTATGGAACCCATACGCATTGAAGCAACTATTGATACACCGGAAATTATTTTAGATCCGCGAAACAATCAATTTGAAATTTCAGGTAAATCATATCCTGAGGATACAAAGGAATTTTATCACAATGTTTTGCATTGGATGGATTTGTATGTTGTTTCTCCAAATCCTAAAACCAATTTTGTTTTCAAATTAAAATATTTCAACTCCTCATCCTATAAACCTATTTTTGATATTTTAGGAAAGCTAGAAGCTATCAAAAATAAAAAATGCGATGTAAAAGTAGAATGGCATTATAAAACCGGCGATTCGGATATGCTGGAAGCAGGCGAGGAATTTGCCGATTTATTCGAATTACCTTTCACTTATTTAACTTTTTGAGAGGGAACGGATGCGAAACTTTCTTAAAATAAATATTTTAATCGCATCACTTTTCAGTTTTTGTTTTTTGTATTCACAAAAACAATGCAACCAATTAAAATTTAGAAATTATGGTACTGATCAAGGATTGGCAGTAACAACAGCTTTCTCCATCGTTCAGGATGATAATGGATTTTTATGGATTGCCAGTATTGACGGATTACTTCGTTATGATGGTTATAAATTTGTAGCTTATAAAAATAATTTTAACGACTCCACTTCCATTTCAGATAATACTGTTTCTTTTTTAAGCAAAGGCAAAGGCAATAAAATTTGGCTAGGAACTTATTCAGGCGGATTAAACGTTTTGGATGCCAACACCGGTAAATTTAAACGTTATCAAAATAACCCTTCGGATAAAAATAGTTTAAGTAGTAACCGTGTATGGTCAGTTCTTGAAGATGAATACGGCATCGTTTGGGTAGGAACCGATAATGGTTTAAATCGCCTTGATCCAAAAACAAATAAAATAACACGTTACTTGCATGAAGAAGGCAATAAAAATAGTTTATGCGAAAATAATATTTTAAGTCTTGCAAGAGATAAAAAAGACATGTTATGGGTGGGAACTGTAAACGGATTGTCGCGAGCCCCACTTGATTTAAATCATTACGTTCGCGAATTTAAGAATTATAAAAACACAGGAAATGATATTAGTTCATTAGGTAGCAATATTGTGATGTCGTTTTTAGAAACAAAAAACGGTTCGATGTTCGTGGGCACTACTAATGGCTTAAGTAAATTTAATCCGACCAAAAATAATTTCGAAACTACTCGTTTTTCGCTGCAACCTGATTCTATTTCAGGGCGAGTGTATTCTTATCTCAATAGTTATGGTGATAATGCCATTCGTTCGATGTACGAAGATAAAGGCGGAAAATTGTGGTTGTCGACTGACAAAGGATTGAAAATTTTAAATCCAATTACATGGACTTTTGTTTCGTATTTGGCAGAGCCAGGAAATCGTCAGGCGATTAGTGCTGATTTATTAAGTGGGATGCATAAAGATAGGGCAGGGAATCTTTGGATTGGTTCATTGGCAGGAGGGCTAAATAAAGTAGATTTAAAACCCCAAAAGTTTTTATTGTGTCAAACGCAATATGGTAATCCTTCCAAGCTGAGCAAAAATAATATTCGTTCTATTTATGTGGATAGTAAAAATACATTATGGATAGGAACATTTGAAGGCGGAGTAAATTTCATGAATACAGAGGATGAAGCTTTTCACCGACTGAAAGAAAAAGAAATCGGGGCAGAAAATGTCTGGTCGATTTTTGAAGATAGTAAAAAGCAAATTTGGTTGGGAACAAGCATAGGTTTATTTTGCTACAATCCTGTAACAGATGCTTTAAAACACTATACGTTTGATAAAAAGAATTCGGAAAGCATCAGTAATGATATTGTGCGTTGTGCCTTTGAAGACAGTAAAGGAAATTTGTGGATTGGAACCGAATCTGGTTTAAATCGATTCGAATATGGCTCAGAATCCTTCACGCGTTTTTTACACGATCCGAAAAATAAAAATAGCATAAGCCATAATACAATCTGGACTATTACGGAAACCGAAAACACATTATGGGTTGGAACAGATAACGGATTAAATAAATTATCATTAGATAACAGTGGAAATCCCTTAACATGGAAATCTTATTTTCCTGATCAGGAGGATAAAAACACAATTAGTAATCGTTCAATTCGTTCGTTCTGGAAAGATAAAAACGGATATATTTGGATTGGAACAAGTAACGGATTAAATAAATTTGACCCGAAGCGCGAAACGTTCATGCGTTTTAATGAAGCGGACGGAATGGCCAACTCTTATATTTACGGAGTACTTGGTGATAACAAAGGTAATTTATGGTTAAGTACCAATCATGGTATTTCAAAATTCGAATTAATCAGTTCACGTTTTCGTAATTATGACAAGCCGGATGGTTTGCAGAATAATGAATTTAATACCGGAGCTTATTGTAAAGCAAGTTCTGGCGAGTTATTTTTTGGCGGCCCTGATGGCTTTAATCGTTTTTTTCCTGACAGCTTATCAGAAAATAAAATGCTGCCGCCTGTTGCTATTACGAGCATAAAAATATTTGGTGAGGAATATAATAAAGGAAATTACCCTGTAGATATTAAAGAAATTACTTTAGAGCATGATCAGAATGTAATTTCGTTCGAATTCTCTGCATTGGATTTTACATTGCCAGAAAAGAATTTGTATTCCTATAAACTGGAAGGATTTGATGGAAAATGGACGAAACCAGACGTCAATCGTTTTGTAACCTACACCAACTTAGATCCAGGCGTGTATACCTTTAAAGTAAAAGCTTCGAATAACGATGGTACTTGGAATGAAAATGGTATTGTTATTAAACTAACAATTGTTCCACCATTTTGGAAAACAACTTGGTTTAGATTAACTGTGACGGCAGGATTTATTTTATTGGTATTTTCTTTTTTCAAAGCACGCTTAAATCGTTTACGGAAGACGCAAATAAAATTAGAAGCGCAGGTAGCAGCCAAAACACGAGAGTTACGTGAGGAAAAAGAATTAGTAGATAAACAAAATGAATTAATTGAAAAGAAAAATCATAGCATTACGTCCTCAATTCATTATGCAAAACGTATTCAAGAATCTATTCTTCCGATAAAGGAAAAATTTAATGATTTGATTCCTGAATCCTTTATCTTCTTTAAGCCGAAAGATATTGTGAGCGGAGATTTTTATTGGTTTACTAATTACAAAGGAACAATTCTTGTAGCTGCGGCTGATTGTACAGGGCATGGCGTTCCCGGCGCTTTCATGAGTTTAATTGGGAATAGTTTATTAAATGATATTGTAAAAAGTCAGGGCATTATAGATCCATTAGAAATTTTAAAGAGATTACACGAAGGATTGGTTACTGCCTTAAAGAAAGGCGAGCAGGAGAGTGATACAGTGGATGGTATGGATATTACGTTATGCGCCATCAATCAAAAAAACAAAACCTTTGAGGTATCATCTTCAGGAAGAAGTTTATTGTTGATACGTAACGGACAAATTAAAAAAATGAAAGTGGGTAAATATCCTTTAGGATTAGTTACTAAAAAAGCAATTGTGTTTGAGAAAGAGACTTTGGAAATAAAAGAAGGCGATACGTTTTACATGTACACAGACGGTTATTGTGATCAGTTCGGGGGGGAGAATGACGATAAATATCTTGATAGCACTTTCGAATCATTACTGGTTACTATTCAAAATCAAAACATGGCTGAGCAATCAGTAACCATTGAAAAAGAAATTGAAAGATGGCGAGGTAAGAGCCCGCAGATTGATGATATGCTAGTAATTGGCATAAGAATATAGAAACAGAATTATTCTTTTTTATCCTTTAAACGCAAAATAGTTTTTGCAATGTAAATTTCAGTTGGCATTAATGATTGCTGAATACGCATCGCATATTTAATGCTGTCAGTAATATCTTTATTTTTCTCTTCAATTTCTTTGTAAGCTAATTTTAATTCCACATTTTTTAAGCGGTGAATTTCCGCTTCTTTTTCAGATTTTTCTTTTTCGTGTTTGGTTTGAATCTTCTTGATGTTGTTGGAAGCATCATCGCTCAGTAATTGAGATTTTATCTCATAATATTTTTCAAGATTCTCTAAGGCTAAATCTGTATTCTTTAATTCTTTATAGGTGTCATAAAGTAATTTATACAAACGCATTTGTTTTTGTCGCGAATTTACTTGTATAGATAAATTCAATCCTTTTTCAAATTCTTCAAGAGCAGATTTAAAATCTTTCGACAATAGATATATTTCGCCAAGTTCGGTATAGCTTGTTACTAAACCTTGATAGTGATTAATTTCTATACGCAGTTCCACACATTCTTTTAAAAGGTCGATGGCTTTTTGATAATTACCATTTGTTTTTTCTAATAAACCCATGTCATTAAGCGCTCTACTTAGACCGGAGTGGTGACTGTAATCTCTGTAAATTTTAGTAGCAAATTCGAGTAAAGGGAGCGCCTCTTTTGTATTATTTTGCATGATCGCTACTGAAGCAA